>JAEUIF010001039.1 GCA_016795185.1 Planctomycetia bacterium
GACCAGGCTGGCGAACCTGGCGCGGAAGGTGCATACTGTCTTCATGGCCTCCGCTTGCTGAGACTGCTGGTCACAATCATCTGGGAAAGTCGGATGCCTGTTTTCATCCTCCACGGGTTGCGGGCGGAGCCCGCGTTAAGAAGAGCCGGAGTGCGGTACCATTTCTGAACGAATGGGCGCTGGAGTACCTGGACGTGCCCTTGGAATCCAACACGAACCTGGCCTAGTCGCCAGCTACGAGGATGCATCGCCATGCCTGACATCGACAAGCTACTCCAGGCGGAACTCAAGCGCGCGCAGAAATCGCCCGCCGAGAAGCCCTACTTCTTCGCCGCGCTCTGCAAGGGGCCGAAGGTCGAGAAGTTGCTGGTAGCGCGCCTGAAGATTCGCCCCGGCCAGGTGGCGGCTGCCCGCAAGGAAGTGAGCGGGGCCAAGGTTTTTCTCGGCCGCTGCTTCTCGGACGACGGTTACTTGGTGTTCGAGTTGCCCGGCAAGCAAGCGCCGACGACCTTGCAAAAAGGGCTCAAGACCGTATGCCGTGAGGTCGGCGGGATCAATGTCCTCAAGTTGCAGCTGCGCAGTCAATCCCGCAAGCACGAAGGCTATGAGGCGTGGGAGGAGGAAGCGAAGCAGCGCTGCGACTTGCTGGAGCGGAAGTTCGCGCTGGCCTTGAAGGTGCCCGCGCAGGATGAAAATGACAAGGCGCCCGCCAAGCTCGTGAAGCTGCGGGACGCACTCCTCGAGCACATGAAGGAGGAAGAGTTCGACGAGGCGCTGGCGGTGCTCGACAAACTGGAGCCGCAGGTTTCCTACCTCCTGGCCCGCGGTACACTCGACGAGGACACGGACGAAAGCGAGGACGGGGAGGACGCGGTCGAGGCGTTCAAGAAACTGCGTTCCGAGGTCATGGTGCTGTTCCGGGAACTGGTGGACCGGAACCACCTGCGCGCGCAGCAACTCGAAGAACAGGCGCTGAAAGCTCTACACGCCAAGAACGAGAAGCAGCCCCGCGCCGGCATCAAACGTCTGGCAGCCATGCGCCAGCGCATCGAGGCGGCGCTCGACGCCCAGCGCTGGGCCGAGGGTGTGGACTTCTCGAAACGGAAGCTCGGCAAGGAACTGGGCGAGGGCGGTTTCGGCAAGGTCTTTCAGCTGTCCGACGACTCCAACTCGGGGCCGCGGCTGGTGCTGAAGACTTACCAGGATGAGGATGCGCTCGAAAGCGAAGTCCAGATGTTTCAGAAGATCGGCGACCATCCCAACATCGTGCGCTGCCTCGGCGTCCAGAAGATTGGTGAGAACAAGGGGCTGGTCCTGGAGGAACTGAACGGCGGCGATCTGAAAGACGCCCACCAGACCATGCGCAAGCAGCTGAAGGAGGGCGCGCTCAGCCACGTCGATTATTGGGGGACGATGCAGTACACCATGCTGAGCATGGTCCGGGCGGTGGGCCACCTGCATCAGCAGGGCATTGTCCACAACGATATCAAGCCGGAAAACATCATGTTCGACGCTGAGTCCGGCCAGGTCAAGCTCATCGACCTGGGCACCCTGCGTCAGAAGGGCGAAAAACTGGTGGGCTACTCGCCGATCTGGGCGGCCCCGGAAACTCTGAAAGCGTCGCGCGAAGGCAAGTCGGATGTGGACCTGCCGATGGATGCTTACACGACCGGCGCTACCGCCTATCAGCTGGGGGAAGAGACGCCCTTCAGCTTCGATAAGGATCTCTTGCACGACATGGTCGAGGCCCACGAAGAAGGCAAGGACCACAGGCAGTTAATGTGGAAGCAGGTGGAAGAAGGCAAGAGCCTGACCAACTACGAAGATCCCAACGAGCGCGTGCAAAAACAGCAATGGCTGAATACCCAGTACGTGGACTTCATCTCGAAGCTCATGGACAAGGACTCCAAGAAGCGCCTGACGATGGAGCAGGCGCTGGAGCATCCGTTCCTCAAGAATCGCCTGCTCGACGATGAAGCAGCGCGGAATGTCATCAAGGGCTTCAAGACGGGGGAGACCAAGGAGAAGCCGCCCCAGGGCTTCGACGAGGCGCTCGAACTGGCTCGCAAGACGTTCCAGAAAGACGACGACCTGAAAAAGCAGGTCAGTCGGGTGCAGCAGCTTTCCAAGCTCTACCCTTCGTTTCTCAAGCACCGCCACCAGGTGCAGAGCAACCTCAAGGCGTTCGAGGATGGCCCGGGCGACGTGACGGCCTGTGAAGCCGTCAGCAGCAAGTTTCGCAAGGACGCATCCACGCTGCGCTCGTTTCAGGACCGACTCGAAGGCGTGCTGCCGGACCTCGAAGCCGTCATCAAGGCGCTGAAACTGGAGAAGGACAAGAACTGCCAGACGGCTGCGGAGACTCTCCGAAACGCCGACAAGGAAATCATTGAACTACAAAACTCGCTCCGGGACATGCTGTCGCGGTTGCAAAAAGCGCTGGACCGGGCGACGCATGTGCTGGCTTCTCCGGTCTGCGGCTTTCTCCGCGAACTTCCCACGTATCGGAGCGAGGTGAAGAAGATCGAAGAACTTCTCGATACGTTCGATTCGGAACGAAATCTTTCCACCCTGCTGGCCGGCGACTACCGCAGCACCTTCGCCAGCGCCAGCGACCGGTTCGACAAGCTGTTCGAGCAATCGAAAGACCGGATCAAGGTGCAACGACAGCAACTGGTCAACAGCCTGGGCACGTCCCACGCGCTGGTGGACCAGGAGTTGCTCCTGGCGTTGCAAGGGTTGGCGGCCGGCGTGGAGAAAGCACGAGAGCGTCTCCACACCGCGCTGAAGATCCTGCCCAAGAAAATCTCGAAATCGGACCTGCCGCCCGTCTTCAAAAAATGGTCCGAGTACGGCGAAGCGTGCCAGGAGCAGAAGATTCGGCTGAAGAAGATCGCGTCCGCCTTGGAGTCGGTCCCCTCGGCGAAAGCGTTTGAAGCCTATTTGCAGCACGCCGACGCGCTGGAACAGGGGCGCGACGAGCTGGACAAAATCCAGCAGAGACTGCAATCCGCCCGTGGAATCATCGACCGGGAATTCGAGGAGCTGAACCTGGAGGAAACGGCCCGGAAAGAACTTGAGCAGCAACAAAGGAAGCTGCGAGACCTGGAGGAGAAGATTGGGTTGCTGAATCAAGCATTGGTGGAGAACGTGCAATTAGCCGTGGACGATGCAGCGACCGCGGCGTGCACGGTGGACTTCGACGGACTGCCGCAGCTGACGTCCTTTGAAAAGGCCCGCGAGCAATGGGACCAGCTGAATCAGCAACTCGACACGCTGGAGAAGAAGAAAGCGAAGCCGTCGGTGTACGCGCAGCACGAGGCGGACTTCCACCAGGCCCTGACGAACTTCCGGAAGTTCGAGGCCAGGGTGGTGCAGGCACTCAAGAAGGCAGTCGGTCTGGAAGTCCAGCTGAAGCGGTGCCCGCCGCGCGTCAAGGCGCCCAGCCAACTCAAGCAGTGGCGACTGCATTTGCAACGATGGCTTACCCAGGTGAGCGACCTGCGGAAGCGGCTCACGCAAGCCCTCGAACGGGCGGCGTCGCCGGACGCCGCCCAGTCCCTCACCGACCTGACCGTGAACGGCAAGTTCCTCACGGAGAAGGAGGTGCTGGAGCGCCTGGCGGATATGGAAGAGGAAGCCAAGGAGCTCCGGAAGCGGTTCAAGACCTTGGCCAATGACTCGGGAACTTCTCAAGCAACGTGGGGCGAGTTCCTCAAGGAACTGAAACCGGCGTTGGAGGAACACGCCCTGGAATTGCAGGCGGTGGCTGGGGTCCGCGAGCGGCTCGAAAAGGTCAAGCCCGGGCTATTCTGGAGTAAAAAGGCCGTCGAAGCCCTGGAGCAAGCCGTGACGCGCGTCAAGAAACTCGAGAAGGTGATGCAGGAGCACTTTCAGACCATCGGCAGTCTCCAGATTGAAGCCGCGAAACACGCAAACTGACCCGCACCGTCGGCCCTCGCGTCTCATATTCCCCCCGCCTTGGCGGGCGTGTATGCTGCCTGAAAGCCCGCACGACGCCGCCAGCGCGGCGCGACACGGAGCGAGTCCCTCATGCTGCACTTCACGGTCAACAACCGGCGCGAACGCCAGCAGCTGGAACATGCCGGCGGCGTCATCGAGTTCGGCCGCGGCGCCAGGCGCGACGCGCCGCGCTGCATGATCGCGGACCCCTATGTCTCCAAGGACCACGTCCGCGTCGAGGAACTGGCGAACGGCCTGGTGCGCGTTGAGAACCTGAGCCAGCGCGGCCCGGTCGCGCTGCCGGGCAATCAGGCCCTGCCGCCGGGGCAGCGGCGCGACTTGACTTTGCCCTGCCGATTGGGCATCGGCGACACCACCATCGATATCGACGTCCCGCAGGCAGACGGTGTGGAGCGCGACCTGCTGCAAACCGTGACCATGCCGGCCATGCCGCGCCTGCGCGGCGATTGCCGAGCCACCATCTTGAACCTCGGCGCGATGCCGGAAAGCGCGACGCCGGAGACGATGACCTCGTGGGTCGAAGCGGCCATCGCCGTGCTGCAAGCCGCCCCCGGTTCGCCCGAGTTCTACCAGCAGGCGGCGCAAGCGATGGTGGATCTGATTGGCCTGGACCGCGGTCTGGTGCTGCTGCGCGAGGGCGAGGGCTGGCAGGTCGTCGCCCGCGCCTTCAAGGGCGAAGGCGGCATCGGCCGGGAGTACAGCCAGACCATTTTGCGCTACGTCGTCGAGGAGCAGCGCACGTTCTTTCAAACGGCGGGCCGGATGGCGACCCAGGCCGAAAGCTTGCACGGCGTCCAGGCCGTGGTCGCCGCCCCTCTGTTCAGCGAGCAAGGCCAGGTCACCGGGGCCATCTACGGCTCGCGCCGCTGGAACCCGCGCGACCACGACATCACCGCGCTCGAAGCCCAGATGGTGCAGCTGCTCTCCACGGTGGTGGGAGTCGGCCTGCTGCGCGTGGAACAGGCGGCGGAGGAGACCCGGCTGCGCGTGGCCAAGGCGGCGGCCGAGGAAGCCGACCGCACCAAGGGGCAGTTCCTGGCGACCGTCAGCCACGAATTGCGCACGCCACTCAACGCCATCATCGGTTACAGCGAGATGCTCCAGGAACTGGCCCAGGACGATGGCCAGGAGAAGTACATCCCGGACCTGAAGAAAATTCACTGGGCCGGTCAGCATCTGCTGGCGCTCATCAACGATATTCTCGACCTGTCGAAAATCGAGGCAGGCCGGATCGAGCTGTACCTGGAGAATTTCCCGGTGACGGTCATCGTCCAGGAAGTGACGGCCACGGTGCAGACCTTGATCGCGAAGAACGGCAACGTGCTCGAAGTCCGCGGCGCGGAGCAGGCCGGCACCATCCATGCCGACGCGACGCGCGTCCGCCAGTGCCTGCTCAACCTGCTGTCGAACGCCGCCAAGTTCACCGAGCGCGGCCGGATCACCCTGGCCGCCAGCCGGGCGGTTGAGGGGGACCGGGATTGGATTTACTTCCGCGTCACTGATACCGGCATCGGCATGACCGAGGAACAGATGGGCCGGCTGTTCCAGGCATTCAGCCAGGCGGACGCCTCGACTACGCGCAAGTACGGCGGTACGGGACTGGGCCTGGCCATCAGCCAGCGCTTTTGCCAGATGATGGGCGGCGAGATCACGGTACAAAGC
>JAEUIF010001250.1 GCA_016795185.1 Planctomycetia bacterium
GGGGGTTTCGAGGCGCGCGGCGGGCGCCCCCCCGCTTTTTATCCGCACCAACCGCGGGCTGCCGCCCGCCGCTCGCCATGCTCGGCGATGTGACCGCGTCTGGGCACGGCACGCGTCTCACCGCTTGGCAAGGCGATTCAGGATTTCGATACCACGTTCGATGGTCTGAGCTTCCGCCGCGTAGCTGATGCGGAAATGCGTGTCGTGGCTGCTGAAGGTGACGCCGGGAATGATGAGCAGGCTGTTGCGGATCGCCTCGCTGACGAATTCGGTGCCCGTGCCCCACGGAGCTTTCGGGAAGGCGTAGAACGCTCCCGAAGGTAACTCCATTTCAAAATTGTCCTTCAAGCCCGCATAGATACGGTCGCGTTTGCGTTGGTAGTCGGCGACGATAGTCGAGACATCGAGGTCCAGGGCCTGCAAGCCCGCATGCTGGACCACGCTGGGCGCGCACACGAAGGTGAACTGTTGCAATTTGATGATCTCCTCGATCACCCGCCGGGGACCGTGGGCGAAGCCCAGCCGCCAGCCTGTCATGCCGTAAGTCTTGCTGAAGCCGTCGAAGACCAGCACGTCCTCGTTGAACTCCGCCGGAGAACAGAACGGCGCGTCGTAGCAGAAGGCGCGATAGATCTCGTCGCTCAGCAGCAGCACGTTGCGCTCGCGCGCCAGCTGCGCCAGGCCGCGCAGCGTTTCCTTCGGCAGCACCGTGCCCGTGGGGTTGGCCGGGCTGTTCACCAGGATGACCTTGGTGCGCGGCGTGATCGCGGCGCGCACACGGTCGAGGTCGATTTGCCAGTGGGGATAAGTGTCGATGACCACCGACTTGCCGCCGGCCAGCGTCACCAGATGGGGATACATGACGAAGTACGGGTCGAACATGATGACTTCGTCGCCGGGGTTCACCGTCACCAGCAGCGCCAGCACCAGACCGCCGCTGGTGCCGCTGGTGATGACCACCTCGCGGTCGGCCTGCCCCAGTTGCTTGCGCACGTCGGCCTTGATCTTCTCGCGCAGCTCCGGAATCCCCTGGGTGACGGTGTAGGAATTCGCGCCGCGGTCGATGGCGGCGTGCGCGGCTTCCTTGACCGAGGGTGGCACGTCGAAATGCGGCTGGCCGATGCTGAGGTTGACGGGGTCTTTCAGACTGCGCGCCAGTTCAAAGACCTTGCGGATGCCCGACGATTCGATGTGCTGCATCCGCTCCGCGATCCAGGCTTCGCTCATGGCAGTGTTCCGTCAGTGGGGTCGGGCAGTGCATGGTTACACCTGAAGGCGGAACCACCAACGAGAATTCCGGAGCCGACGCTCACTCTTCCGCCGCCGTCCACTCCATGGATTCCAACTTGTCCTCGGGCTTCTTGACCAACTCGTCGGCCAGATGGTCGAGCTGCCCCTGGATGACGCTGATGCGTTCGGGCCGGCGGGCGGCGTCGAACATCAGGCAATGGTGGATGATCTCGGCCAGCTTCTTCGGCACTTTGGGATTGGCCTTGACGACCGGCTCCAGCAGGCGCTCGAAGGTCTTGGCATCGATCGGCAAGCTGTCGCCCTCGTTGATGGCGGCGGGAGGCAGTTTGCCGGTGAACATGCGATACATGGCCGCGCCGAAGTTGTAAATGTCGCTTTGCTCGGTGACCTGCTTGGTCTTGGCGGTTTCAGGGGCCATATATTCGGGCGTGCCCTGAATGCGCGACCGGGGTTGGCCCTTGATCCCGGCCAGGCCGTAGTCGATGATCTTCACCTGGCCGGTCTTGCTGAGCATGATGTTGTTCGGCTTCAGGTCGGCATGCAGCACGCCTTTCTTGTGCATGTGCGTCAGGCCGGCGGAGACTCGCACGAAGATTTGCACCAGCAGGGGCAGCGTCAGGTTGGGAGCGGTGTCCAGGGTCTTGCCGTTGACATATTCTAAGAGCAGGTGTGCCTTTTTGGGGCGGAACAGCCAGTCGGTTTCCGTCTCCAGGCCGTAGACCTTGAGCAGGTTCGGGTGATCGAGCAACTGGCTGACGCGAAATTCGTGCTTGGCCTGATCGAGATACTTGAGGTCCTCCTTCTTGTCGAGCGGCACGACCTTGAGCGCGTACTGGCGCGCGTCGGCGCTGCGCCGAATGTGGAGGATGTTGCTGTGGGCGCCCTGACCGAGTTTGCCCAGGACCTGGAACGCACCGATGCGGAAATCGCTCATGGTCGATCTCGTCCAACGGCCGGACCTGTAAACGCATGTTCGGTAACCTTGCGGTACAACGGGTAAAATACGGGGAAGCAGCGATTCAGCCCAGGGGTAGCTCGCCCGGTAACCGCTGCACCATCAAGCCTCGCTGCCAGGACGGCGGGGCCGACCAATGGGACCGAGCGCGGCGCGCGCGGCCCCCTGCGAAGTAATTTGATGATCACCGCAGCCGATTTGGAAAGCCGGACCCAGGCCTACGGGCGCGAGATCTTCGCGCGCCTGGATCGCGGCAAACTGCTGCCCTTCAGCGCCGCCTGGTGGGACGAACGCCTGATGGCACTGACCATCGGCGACGAGGCCATCAAGGTGCAGCTGTTCCGTTTTATCGATGTCCTGCCGCAGTTGCGGACCCCGCTCGAAATTAACCGACACCTTGCCGAGTACTTCGCGGAAGCGGCCCCGCACCTGCCCGGCTGGCAGCGTTTCCTGCTCCGCCTGATGCCGCAGCGCGGCTTGCTAGGCCGATTGCTGGCCCGCGCCGCGAGAGGCAACGCCGAGCGCCTGGCCCGGCGCTTCATCGCCGGCAGCAATGTCTCCGAAGCGCTCGAAGCCATCGCCAAGCTGCGCCGCCGTTCGCTGGCCTTCACCGTCGATTTGCTTGGTGAAGCGACCATCACCGAGGCCGAGGCCGACCGCTGTCGCGACGAGTACCTTGAACTGATTCGCGGGCTGGCGGCGCACGTCAACGCCTGGAAGCCCATTGACCTGATCGACCGCGATGACGCCGGCCCGTTGCCGCGCGTCAATGTGTCGGTGAAGCTGTCTTCGCTCTACAGCCAGTTCGATCCGCTCGACTACGTCGGCACCGCGCGCGCGGTACTGGCCCGTCTGCGGCCGATCCTGCGCGCCGCCCGCCAGCAGCGCGCCTTCGTCAATTTCGACATGGAGCAGTACGCCTACAAGGACGCAACGCTCCGCATCTTCAAGGAAGTGCTGACGGAGGCCGAGTTTCGCGATTGGCCGGACGTGGGCATCGCCATCCAGTGCTATCTGCGCGAGTGCGCCGCTGATCTGGAAGCCTTGCACGCTTGGGCCGCACAACGCGGTACGCCCGTTTGGGTGCGGCTCATCAAGGGCGCTTACTGGGACTTCGAGACCGTCAATGCAGCGCAGCAGGGCTGGCCGACGCCGGTCTTCACGCACAAGCACGAGACCGACGCCAACTTCGAGCGCCTGGCCCGCTTTCTGCTCGAACGCCATGAAACGCTGCGGCCGGCGTTCGGCAGCCACAATGTCCGCAGCCTCGCCTTCGTGATGGGGCTGGCGGAAGACCTCGGACTGCCGAACGACGGCTACGAAATCCAGATGCTGTACGGCATGGCGGAGCCGATCAAGGACGTGCTGGCATCGCTGGGCCGCCGGGTGCGGGTTTACACCCCCTACGGTCAGCTGCTGCCGGGCATGGCGTACCTGGTGCGTCGTTTGCTGGAGAACACCGCCAATGAGTCTTTTCTCCGCGCCAGCTTCACCGAACACGTGCCGGAGGACGTACTGCTCATGAATCCGCTGCAAAAACAGGGCGTGGCTGGCGTCGGGGGCCATGCGGCGGGAGATGGTCATGCCCTACAGGTCGGTTCGTGGAGCGGAACCACATCCGCCGCGTTCGCCAATGAGCCGCTGGTGGACTTCAGCCAGGAAGCCAACCGTGTGGCGATGCAAAAGGCCCTGGACCGTGTCGGCGACCGGCTGGGCAAGTTCTGGCCGCTGGTCATCGGCGGCGAGACCGTGCAGACCGCCGAACCGCTGGACGTGGGCAATCCGTCGCACATTGGTCAGATTGTCGGTCGTTGCGGCCGGGCCAAGGTGGGGGATGCCGAGCGCGCCGTCGCTGCGGCGAAAGCCGCTTTCCCCGCCTGGCGCGATACCGCGATCGAGGACCGGGTCGGCTACCTGACGCGGGCCGCCGAGGTTATGCGCCAGCGGCGCTTCGAGCTGGCGGCCTGGGAGGTCCACGAGAGCGCCAAGCAGTGGCGCGAGGCCGATGCCGACGTGGCCGAAGCCATCGACTTCTGCGAATACTACGCGCGCGAGATGCGCCGCCTCGGCCCGCCCTCGCACCGCGACGTGCCCGGTGAAACCAACGCGTATTTCTACGAACCGCGCGGCGTGGCCGTGGTCATCGCGCCGTGGAACTTTCCGCTGGCCATCCTCTGCGGCATGACCACGGCCGCGCTGGCCGCTGGCAACACCGTGGTCATGAAGCCCGCCGAGCAGTCATCGGTGATCGCCGCGTTGATGATGGAGATTTTTCAGGGCTTGAAGCTGCCGCCGGGCGTGCTGAACTACTTGCCCGGCGTCGGCGAGGAAATTGGCCCCACGCTGGTATCGCATCCGGACGTGGCCGTCATCGCCTTCACGGGTTCGCGCCAGGTGGGTGTGTACATCAACCAGCAGGCCGCCGAGATGCCTGCGGGGCAGTACCACTTCAAAAAGGTCATCGCCGAGATGGGCGGCAAGAACGCGATCATCATCGATGACGATGCGGACCTGGACGAAGCGGTTCACGGCGTCACTGGCAGCGCTTTCGGCTATCAGGGTCAGAAGTGTTCCGCTTGCTCGCGGGTCATCGCCCTGGAAGGAATTCACGACGCTTTCCTGAATCGGCTGGTCGAGGCCACGCGCAGCCTGCGCATCGCCCCGGCCGAGGATCCCGGTTCGGTCGTCGGCCCGGTAATCGATGAGACCGCCCGCCGCCGGCTGCACGACGCCATCGAGCGCGGCAAGTCCGAGGCCCGACTGGTTCATGCCGGTGAAGTCGGCGCGCTGGGCCAGGAAGGCTACTACGTCGCCCCGCACATTTTCGCCGACGTGGCGCCCACTTCGTTCCTGGCGCAGGACGAGTTTTTCGGCCCGATTCTGGCCGTGCTCAAGGCGCGCGATCTGGACCACGCCCTGGAGATCGCCAATGGCACGCCGTACGCGCTGACCGGCGGCATTTACTCGCGCAGTCCGAAAAATATCGCCCAGGTCAAACGCCAATTTCGGGTGGGCAACCTGTACATCAACCGCAAAATCACGGGCGCGCTGGTCGATCGGCAGCCGTTCGGCGGCTTCAAGATGTCGGGCACCGGCAGCAAGGCGGGCGGGGTCGATTATTTGTTGCAGTTCCTGCTGCCGCGGACTATCACTGAGAATACCATGCGCCGCGGGTTCGCCCCGGACCAGGCGGGCGAATAGCGCTCTGCCCCATCGCGGCTTTCCGCCCCCGCAGGTGTTGAATGCGAGAAGCGAACTTGATCGGTCCAGGCGATACCCGTTGCCCGCGCTCTGCCCGACTGCCACTGCGAGGACTTCCGATGAAGCGTGGATTGACCGTGCTGCTGGCCTTCTTCACCGCCGCCGCGCTGGCCGCCGACCCGCCGCTCGAACTCAAGGGTCACAATGCGCTGGTCTACGGCGTCGCCTTCAGCCCAGATGGCAAGTTGCTGGCGACTGCTTCCTTCGACAACACTATCAAGCTCTGGGATTTCGCGTCGGCGAAAGAAATCAAGACGCTGATGGGCCATACCGGCCCAGTCTACAGCGTTGCTTTCAGCCCGGACGGCAACGTCCTGGCTACTTCGAGTCACGATCAGACCATCCGCCTCTGGAAAATTCCGGACGGTACGCTGATTCGCGAAATCAAGGGCCACACTGGGATCGTCGATAGCGTCGCCTTCAGTCCCGACGGCAAGCTGTTGGCCTCGGGTAGCGCCGACAAGACCATTCGCTTCTGGAACCCCGAGGACGGCAAGGAAGTCAAGAACCTGGGAGCGCACGGCGCTTCCGTCTACAGCGTGGCCTTCAGCCCGGATGGCAAGTTGCTCGCTTCGGCCGGTGCTGACGCCCTGGTCAAGATCTGGGACGTGGCCGCGCAGAAGGAAATCAAGGCACTGAAGGGTCACGAACTGGCGGCGACCGGCGTGGCCTTCAATGCCGACGGCACCGAGTTGCTGTCCATCGGCTTCGACAAGCACGTGCGCGTCTGGAACGTCGGCAGCGGCAGTGAAACCAAGAAGTTGGGTCCGACTCCCGACGACCTCTACGGCATCGCGTTCTCCAAGGACGGCAAGGCCCTGGTGACCAGTGGCTACGGCGGCAATGTCACTCTCTGGAACCTGGCCGAAGGCAAGGCCCAGCAATCGAAGAAGCTGAAGTTCGGCGCGTACTGCATCGCCTTCACACCCGATGGCAAGGCGGTGGTGACCGGCCACGACAATAGCACTTGCTACGTCACGCCTCTGCCTTGACCGATCGAACGCCCTTTCCCGTGACCGACCAGTGAATCCGAATGCCGATTTCCTCCGCGGAATCAGCCTTCGGATTTTCTCGTTTGACCTGCCGTGACGCGATCTTTCTCCCGCTCCGTGGCGTAGAAGCACGCAGCCAAACCACTACAATGCGATTCGGCACTGATCGTTCGTTCGCTGGAGTCTTATGCTGGGTCCCATCTTCGTCCGGGAATGGCGGACGCTGCCGCGCCGGCCGCAGCATTACGGCCTGCGCTCCGCTTACCTGGGTCTGCTGCTGGTGCTCGGACTGACTGCCTGGCAGGTACTCGTCGGCTGGTCGCGGCCCGCCAGCCTGGGCGAAACGGCGCGCTTTGGCGTCCGCTGGTTTCGGCTCTTGGTCGATGCCCAACTCATCTTGCTCGTCTTCTTCTCCGCCGTCTCGGCCGCCCTATCCATCGCCCACGAAAAGGACCGCCGTACCTTTGTGCTCTTGCTGCTGACCGACCTGCACAACTACGAAATAGTGCTGGGCAAGCTGTTCGGCAGCTTGCTGGAAATCGGTAAACTACTGCTAGGTGCGTTGCCGGTGCTGGCCTTGAGTCTGTTGCTGGGCGGCGTCGCGCCGATACAGGCCCTGGAAGCGCTGCTGATTGTGGGTGCGGCGTGCATCGCGGCCGGTTCGCTCGGCAGCCTGCTGGCGCTCTGGCGCGAGCAGACCTTTCAGGCGCTGGCGCTGACGGTGCTCTGTCTGGTGCTGTATGTCTGCCTGGTGCGCGCCCTTGACTGGCTGCCGCTGTTTCCGGCCAACCTGACGCAGTGGCTCGATCCCTGGCAGTGCTTGCAGGGCGTGCTCTCCGCGGAAGTCGAGGGCAGCTTGACGCCGGCGCTCGGCTTCGGTCTGACCATGTTGCTGCAGAGCGTGGTGCTCAATGGTTGGGCAATCCTGCGGTTGCGGCGCTGGAACACCAGCGGCGAGCCAATTCAGCAGCGTGAGCAGACGAACGAACACGACGAGAAAGTCCGCGCCGGCGTTCATGCCGCGCCGGGCCGAGTACGCAGCGCCTGGGACAATCCCATCCTCTGGCGCGAAGTGCGGACGCGGGCCTATGGCCGGCGCTTGCTGTTCGTGAAGCTCGCCTACTTCCTCGCGGCCGGGCTGATTGGCTTCTATGCCCTCGACGCGGCGCTGATGCAACGGCAGCCGTTCGCTGCCGCCCAAGGATTGCTGCCGGTGACCATCGTGTCGCTCCTGCTGATTGGGGCGCAGGCGGTCACCGCCATTACTACAGAACGCGACAAGGGCGCGCTCGACCTGCTGCTGGTCACGGACCTGACGCCGCGGGAATTCATCTTCGGCAAGCTGGGCGGCATCGCTTACAACGCCAAGGAATACCTGCTGCCACCCCTGATCCTGCTGGTCACCTACGCCTGGCTGGGCCGGCTCGCGACGCCGCCGCACGGGCACGATGAACTGACCGCCAGCCGCAATGTGCAAGCCCTGGTCTGTATCCTGGCAGCTGGGCTGGCATTGCTAGCCTTTGTTGCGGTGCTGGGCATGCACATCGGCTTGCGAACGGAGAACAGCCGCACAGCGGTCAGTCATACCCTGGGCACGGTGTTCTTCCTGTCGGCCGGCACGCTCGGCTGCATCTACCTCATTCTCATCAGCGGCCGGTTCGAGTACCAATGGGGCAGCTTTTTGTTCTTCGCGGTGGCGGGTGTTGGCGGGCTGTGGTGGGTGCTGAACGGTGAACGACCGACGCATGCCTTGCTGCTGGCCAGCATCGTCTGCCCGTTCGCCGTGCTCTACACGGTGATGAACGTGCTGATCGGCAAGCCTGGCACGATGGAATCGAGTCCGCCGTTTCTGCCGGCCCTGGTGCTGATCGCTGCTTTCGGCTTTGCCGTGTTTGCCATGCTGATGCCGCTGCTCAGTGAGTTTGACGTGGCGCTGGGCCGGACCACGGGCGGGCAAGAATGAAATCATTTGGACTCAAGGATTGACGGGGCCAGCAGCGAAAACGACGTCCACCGCGACGGCGAAACCACCGAGCAGGACAGAGGTTGCCACGGTCCCCGTGCCGAACTTACCGTGTTCACGATAAGTCTGGCCGTCGAGCGTCAATACGGTGATCTGCCGCAGTTCCGGATCGACGATCCAGTATTCCGCGATACGAGCGCGGGCATATTCCTGGGGTTTGATTTCGAGGTCGCGCTGGCGGTCCTTGGCGTCGGCACTGACCACCTCGACGACCAAGTCAGCGCCTTGCGGAAATTGCGGTAAGCCGCGCAACCGTTCGGGGCGAAGAAAGACAATGTCTGGCTCGCGGACCTTACCAGGGAAGAGCTGGATGGGCAGCGGAGCGAGGAGCACTTCGCCGAGCGCCTGCGAGGTGACAAAGGCGTCGAGCAGCCGGAACAGCAGACGCACGATAAACTGGTGCCGCAGCGTGGGCATCGCCGGGAACTCCAGGCAGCCATCGGACAGTTCCACCAGGCACGAGAGGTTCAAGGCCAGGTAGTCTTCCTCGGTCCATTCGCCCTGGACCGGATAGAAATGGGCCAATTCCCAGGTCGGCTCGCCGCGTTGCGACGAACGGGTTGAGAGCGGAATCTCAGCCGACAGCATGGTCGGATCGGCGCTCATGACGGAAATCCCTCACACCTGTAGCACGCCGGTCTTGAAGGGGCGACCCTCATCATATCGCGTTGCCGCGGCCAGGGCCACGAGCAGCGTGGCGCGCGTCTCCTCGGGCGCGATGATGCCGTCCACCCAGAGGCGGGCGGCGGCATAACGCACGTCGGTTTGCTCCTCATACGAAGCGCGGACTTTCTCGCGCAGCTCCTGCAACTCGGCGGCATCGGGTTCGTGGCCCTGCCGTTTCAGCGCCTGAATCGTGATGTCCAGCAAAGTGCTGGCGGCCTGGTCGCCGCCCATGACTGCGTAACGGGCGGTTGGCCAGGCGAAGATGAAACGCGGGTCGAATGCCTTGCCACACAGAGCGTAGTTGCCCGCGCCGTAGGAGCCGCCGAGGATGACCGTCAGCTTGGGCACCACGCTATTCGAGATCGCGTTCACCAGCTTGGCGCCGGCGCGGATGATGCCGGCATGCTCCGAATCCCGGCCGACCATGAAGCCGTTGACGTCTTGCAGGAAGAGCAGCGGGATGCGCCCCTGGTTGCAGTCCATGATGAACCGCGCGGCCTTGTTGGCGCTATCGACGTAGATCACGCCGCCGTATTGCAATGCTCCGTCCGCCGGTTTGCACCGCTTCCGCTGGTTGGCGACCACGCCGACCGCGACGCCGCCCAGCCGGCCATAGCCGCAGACCAGCGTCTGACCGAACTCCGCCTTGTACTCGTCGAACGGCGCGTCGTCGAGGAGGCAGGGCAGCAGGTCGCGGATGTCGTATTCCCGTCCGCTGCCCGGAATCAGTTGCTGCAAGTCGGCGGGAGATCGTCCCGGTGCAATGTCGCCGCGCACCGCCGATTCCGGACTCTTCACCGCCGCGATCAGCCGGCGCAGGCGGTCCAGGCAACTCGATTCGTCCGGTTCGCGGAAGTCGATGGTGCCGCTGACCGAGGCGTGCATGGCCGCGCCGCCAAGGTCTTCGTGTGACACGGTCTGACCGATGGCCGCTTTCACCAATGCCGGCCCAGCCAGGTAGAGGCCGCTGCCTTCGGTCATCAGCAGCTTATCGCACATGACGGGCAAGTAGCCGCCGCCCGCCACGCAGTTGCCCATGATCGCGGCGAACTGCGGAATGCCGGCTGCGGAGATGACCGCGTTGTTGCGGAAGATGCGGCCGAAGTCGTCCTCGTCGGGAAAGACTTCGTCCTGCAAGGGCAGGAAGACGCCGGCCGAATCGACCAGGTAAACCAGCGGCAGGTGGTTCTCCAGCGCGATGCGCTGCGCCCGCAGCACCTTCTTGCAGGTCATGGGGAAGAACGCGCCGGCCTTCACCGTGGCGTCGTTGGCGATCACCATGACCTGGCGCTTTTCGACGACGCCGATGCCCGTTACGACCCCGGCCGACGGCGCGCCGCCCCACTCGGCATAAAGGCCCCACGCCGCCCACAGGCCGAGTTCCAGGAATGGTGTATCAGGATCAAGCAACCGCGCGATGCGTTCCCGCGCCGTCAGCCGACCTTTCTCGTGCTGCCGGGCGATGGCCTTCGCGCCGCCGCCTTGCCGGATGGTCTCTTCCTGACGACGCAACTCTGCGAGCTTGTGATCGGGTTCGGTTTGCATCCAGGTAGAATTACCGGAAAGCAACCGCCCGGTGCAAGGGAAAGCTGGTTGCGCTATTGTTCGATTGTCCGAGTCGGGCGAGCGGCCGGCGTCAGCCCGCTGTTGGCACTTGATGACAGCGGG
>JAEUIF010001296.1 GCA_016795185.1 Planctomycetia bacterium
GCGGCGCGGCTTCGGCCACGTATTGCCCCATGCGTTGACTGGTGGTGGGACCGCAGTCGTCGGGCACGCCGCGTGGCAGCCAGACGGATTCGGTATGGCGGGTGCCGTTCACCACGTCACTGACGATGGCGTCGCTGAGGACGATGTGCCGCCGGGCAATCTCGGTCTGGCGGTAGAGGACGGGCACCAGCGGGGCCTGGCGCGGGTCGAGGCAGAGCACGCGGGCGATGCCAATGGATTGCTCCTGATCGATGGTGCAGGCAGGCAGCGCGGTTCCCAGCCCGAGAATGGCGAGGCTCATGAGAAACGCTTTCGGAAGGAGCGAAGCAAAAAGCCCGGAGGGGCGGCGCGGTTGGGACCGCGCCGCCCCTCCGGGCTTGGTATAGCTTTTTCTGAGCTTAGGGGAAGTAGCGGATGGTCAGCAGCCCCGCGGAGTTCGGGCTATCCAGGGCCTTTACGTCCAGCTTGCCGACTTCCTGAGCGTTGCCGCCGGCGATGATGCCTTTGTGCGTCGCCTTGCTGCTGGAGAGCGGGAGCAGCTTGAGTTTAAGCTCGTCCAGAGTCTTGGCCTGTACATTCTTGGAAGCCAGTCCGCGCAGGTTCGTGAAACCGCGGGTGCTGACCTTCGCTTCCGGGTCCTGGCGGAAGACGGCAACCTCGATCAGCCCCATCTTCAGCGGGTCGAGGTTGGGCAGCGCGCCGGGCGATTCGACCACGAAGGGCACCTTCTTGGTCTTCTCGATCCAGAAACCGTCCACCTCGTACTTGCCCTTGGCGTCGAGCACCCAGCGCAGGCACTCCTCGATCTGCTTCTCTGGGCCTTCCATTTGCAGGGTGTTGATGCCGTTGATCCGCAGCACCACGCCCAGCTTTTCGTTGGTCTTGTTCTCCAGGCCGAAGCGGATCTTGACGCCCTTCTGCGGGTCATCCACCCGTAGCGTGCCGCCCACGTTCTTGAGCGTCTGTTCCTTGTTGTCGTAGAAGATCTTCACGCCGACCAGGTTCTCGACCGAATCGGGGGTCGGTTGCAGCGGCTTCTCTTCAAACCGGGCGGCGGCCTCCTCGACGGCTTCGTCGTCGCCGACCGCGCCGCGCTTCGCCAGGGAGAAGGTCAGCCCCGAATCGGTCAGGATGCTGCGGTCGGTCGGCACCTCGAAGGTTTGTACCTCACGTTGCGCCGCCGGGTTCTGGCGGTCGAAAACTTTGATGACGACCTTGGTCTTTTTCAGGTTATCGACCAGATAAACGTCGCCGGTCAGGAAGCAGTCCACCTTCACGGGCTTGTCGCCCCAGGCCAGCGGGTAATCGTGAACGAACAGCGCCTTGCGGCTGTCCGCAGTCGCGTAACCGGCATTCTTGTCCTTGGCGGCAGCCGCCTGGCTGGCGTTGCGGGTCACGCCGATGGGGGCTTTAGAGTCATTCGCCATGATGAGGGCATATTCCAGCCGGCTGGCCATGTTGGCGTTGAGCAGGCCGGCGTCGAAGGTCGGCTTGCCGTCCTTGCCGACGATCACCTGGAACTTCAGCACGCCCAGGTTCTTGTAGCCGGCCTTGCGGGCCTCGCGCAGCACGTTGTCGGCCACGTCGCCGATTAGCTTCTTGTCGATATTGTCGGCCCGAACCGGCGTCGTCGCGGTCAGGGCCAGCGCCAAGGCCAGTGCCGCGGGCCAGGCTTGCTTTCCTCGTTGTCGTGGGGCGTTCATGTCGTTTATTTCCTCCAGATTCAGTTATTGTTCAGGTGGCTGTTCGCTGGACTAAACGGAAAACCCAACGACGCCGGACGGTGAGCCGTTCATTTCCGCGCCAGTGGCCGGCGCTGCTCCAGACGCGGCAGGAACTCGGTCGGCAGCTGGGAATCGTCGGGACGCAAGCCATCCACCTTGGCTTCCTTCAGTTTTTGCACCAGCTTGGGCACACTGTCCTTGATGTAGCCGGTCAACTCGCGAGCTTCGAGCACGCCGTCGGCGTCCGCATCGGCTTCCGTAAACTCCTCCCCCAGCGCCCGGCGCACGGCCATTGTGAACAGCCCGTAGGACCGATTGCGGTCGAGCATGCCGAACTCGATGGCCTGCTCGTGCGGCTGGCAAGCGGCGACGATCACCGGCCCGACGCCGTCGCGCGTCAGGTCGCGCACCGGGTTGACCGCCGATTCCACCGTGCCGAACTCCCGCGAGCGCACCGAGCCGGAATGGCAGGTGTCGAGCAGCACCAGTTTGTGGCACGGCAAGCGGGTAATGGCGCGGTACAGGTCGCCGCTGGTCAGGCAGGTATCGTTGGGCCGCAACGGGTCGAAGCCCGGCCCGACGAAGGCAAAACTCTGCGGTGGCAACGGATTAACGGCCGGCAGCTTGCCCTTCTTGGCGTCGCGGATGGCCTTCACCAGTTTGTTCAGCTCCTCGTCGTTGGTGCCGTGGCCGCCGAGGAACAGCACCAGCTGGTCGTCGGGCTTCGCCTCGCGGCTGATGCCTTCCAGAATCTTGAGGACGGCTAGCGGCGTGGCCTGGTTGTTGGTCAGCAGTTCGATACGGACGCTGGCAAAGTGCTTGTCCTGCTGTCCGGTCCAGGCTTCGAGCAGAGCTTCAGCGTCGCGGTCGGCATTGAGGTCGCTCATCTTAAACTTCGAGGTGCTGTAATCGCCGATGCCCGCCAGCACGCCGAAGAGCCGGGGCTTTTCCACCGGCCGTGCCAGCGTGACCAGCACGCCGGGCGCCTCGCCGCGCATCTCGGCCTTGTTGTAGCATTGCAAGAGCAGCAGGTTGTCGCCGCGGCGCAGCCGGTCCTTCGGAATCGTAACCTTGCGTTGGAACTTGAACCCTTGAGCGGGATAGGTCTCGAAGAGGAAATCGTTGATCCAGAGCAGCACACGGTCCAGCTGGTGGTTCGCCTGCTGGCCATGCGACTCCACCGACAACGTTAGTTCCAGGCTGTCCTGGTCCTTCAGGTCGTTGCGATTGGCCTGCAAGCGGACCACGGGCGGCTCGATGTCCGGGAGGGCGATCTTCTCGGGCTTGGCCAGGCCGGCGAGCATCTCGGCGACCTTGTCCGGCCGGTGGAACTGCTTGCGGAACTGCTCGGCGCGGTAGTAGGCCGGCGTGTCCTGGATGTCACCGCTGATTTGCCAGCCGATCAGTGAGTCGCCGTTGGTCGAGCAATCGTAGTAGTAGTCGCGCCAGCGCCACAGCACCCATTCACCCGACCGGGTGGGGAAGAACCGCCACAACGGCCGCTGGCGGACGGTGGTTAGCGTGGCGGTCAACTGCGTCTTACCGGCGCGGCGCAGCTTGAAGAACAGTTCCTTGTCGGGCACCGGGTTCCGCAACCGCTCGGCGCACTGGTCGGCGGTCAACTGCTTGATGCGGCCGCGCGCCGCGGCGGGTTCGATCTTGCCGGGGTCGAACATTTCATCGTCGATGCCCGCGACCAGCACGGCAAC
The DNA here is from genome assembly GCA_016795185.1 of Planctomycetia bacterium. Taxonomy (GTDB): domain Bacteria; phylum Planctomycetota; class Planctomycetia; order Gemmatales; family Gemmataceae; genus JAGVLI01. The sequence continues at coordinate 3,434 of JAEUIF010001296.1, forward strand.
CTCATCGCCCTTCTGCAAGCCGGCTTCCCACGCGGGGCTGCCGAGATCGACCTCGTCCACCATGACTTTGCCCTGCTGCACCAGGAAGCGCGCTCCCAGTTCGCCTTGCGACGGCCAGGGGGCCAGGCTCCAGGCGGCGATCGTCTGGTCGCGCGACGCCGTCACCAGCAGCTTGCCATCGGCGGACGGAGCCACAGCCATCACCTCGCCCTGGTGGCCCATCATCAGGCGACTGCGGCGCGGACCGTCCTTGTGCAATTCAAAGACACTGACGCCCCAGAAGTGGCCGACAGCCAGTCGCGGCGGCGTGCCGGGCAGGAAGGTGTAGCAGCGAGGTATGGCATCCTTGTTCGGGTCCAGGGGCAAGCGATGCCGGCGGCCGTCTGGCCCGACCACATCCCAGCGGTAGGCGTCGCCCGTGCTGGTGATGAGTTGCCAACCCGGCGGCGGATTGTCCCTCGGCAACACTGGCTTGAAGTTCGTGCCGCGCGGCGCCCAGTTACGTTTCTCCAGGTCGAACACGCGCCAGTCGCCCTGTGCCCGACTGTTCGGTTGCGCTGCCAGGTAGTTGACATTGAACTGCGTGCGGAAGCCCAGGTAACGGCTGCCGGGATCGTCCGACAGGGCCACACCCCACAGGCAGTTACCGGGGCTGACGATCTTGGAGAGCGGCGCGGCGGGACGGTCCAGGTCCCAGAGCGTGACTTCGTGGTCCGCGCCACCGCCGATGGCCAGCTGCCGGCGGCGCGTCGGATGGAAGGCGATGGCATCCATGTAGTAATTCTGGTGCGGGCCTTCGCTAGCCCTCGGCGGGTTCGCGCTCAGGTCGAAGATGTGCAGACGGGCCTCGGCCGAGCGAGACACGCGCTGCTCTGCGCTGAACTGGGTGCCGTGCCAGCATGCCACCGCCAGCCGTTCCCCCTGGGCATCAACCGCCACGCTGTGCGGCATCGCGCCGGCCGGCAGCGACACGGGCTTCTGCGTCCGGGATGCGACCGTGTAGACGGCTGCCTTGTTCGCATCCAGTTGCGAGACCACACCGATGGTTTGGCCGTTCGTGCTGCGTCGCGCTTGCCAGAGGTGCTGCATGCCGAAGTCGCAGCGCTGCTGGGGCGGGACGTTGGGCCGCGTCACGTCCCATTCGAGCAGCAAGCCGTCCTCCGCCACCGACAGCAGGTGATTCTCGTCAATAAAGGTCACCAGTCGGACCTTGTTGTCGGGCTTACCGTCCTTGCGCTGGTGCTTGCCCAGGCGGATCAGGTCTTTCGGGCTTTCGGCGTTGAGTTCCCAGACGCCGATCTGGCCGTCGCCCTTGCCGAAAGCCACGCGCTTGCCGGACGGCGAGAAGGCCAGCGCCCAGACCGCGTAGGGCGTGGGCTGGAGATCGACCAGGGCTTTCTTCACGTCGCCGGTGACCCGGTCGAGTAGCGCCGGCGTATGCGCGCCGCGCACACCGAAGCCGCCCACCGCCACATGGCGGTCGTCGGGCGACAGGGCCAGCGCGTAAATGTTGCCGCGCTTCTCGCGAAAGATGCTCCAGCGCAGCACCTGGAGGGAAGCTGCATCAAGACCCCGTTCGGTGCAGCGCCAGACGCGCACCACCTTGTCGTCGCCGACGGCCATCAGGAAGTTGCCATCGGGCGTGAAGGCGACCGCGTCGCAGGCGCCCATGCGCGCCCCGGTCTCGACGATCAAGCCCGGCTCGAAACGCTGAAACCGGTCGGCCTGGGCCTGCGCGTGCTGCGCTCCGAACCCCGTCCAACTCGCCAGTACGAGCAGCACCGTCGTCGCGCGTTTCGGCATGAGATGCAGCCTCCCGCTGTGAGCCGCCACGGAGCGGTGGTTAGCCCACGGCCTCCCCAGTATAGTCATCAATCCCATCGTCCGGGAAGGATAACGCGGAAACTGGCAATCTCCGGACGCAGCGGTTGAGGCCGCACTCGATCGGGTGCCACGGACGGACAGTGGTGCAGCATTCTTGAGCACCCTCTGAGCCAAGCCAATTCGTTTGGTCCGAAGGGCGTGAAAACCCCAATGTTTTGCCACTGCGCGCCAATTGCTTCTTGGCACGGAGTGGCAAAAACCCCAGTGTTTTGCCACTCCGTGCCAAAATGCTCATTTTCCCCCGACTGCCCTTGAATCACCGCACCTCAGTTTGGCAGACTCCAGGTGGCGGCATTCTCAGGCTGGAACCAAGACCCGGCGGGACAAACTGCACCGGATCAACATACCTCCATTCAACCCAGCAACCGGCCGACCTCTTGGCACAACCGCATCGCGTCCGCCGCTTGCGGGGCCTCGGCGATGACGCGCACGATGGGTTCCGTATTGCTCGGCCGCACGTGTAGCCAGCGGTCGGCCCAGTCCAGACGCAGGCCGTCCAGGCGGTTGACCTTCGCTTCGGGAAACTGCCGTTCCAGGACCGCGAACAGTTCGGGCAGTCGTTCGGCGGGCACCGGATATTTGTCCTTCTGGATGTGATACGTCGGCAGGGCGTCGGCGAGTTCGCTCAAAGGGCGGCCGGTTTCGGCCATCAAGCTGAGGATCAACCCCATCCCGATGAAGGGATCGCGCACCCCGCCGACGCGCCGGTCGATCACCCCGCCGTTGCCCTCGCCGCCAATGGTCGCGCCGACTTCGCGCATCTTCTCGACCACGTTGGCCTCGCCGACCGCCGAACGGTGACAAATGCTGTTAGCACGCGCGGCAATGTCCTCGACGACGCGCGAAGTGGACATGTTGACCACGACCGGCCCTGGTTCCTGTTGCAAGCGATACTGCACCGCCAGGGCCAGGGTCAATTCCTCGCCAATGTAACGGCCGCGCTCATCGATCAGCGCCAGGCGGTCGGCGTCCGGGTCGAGGACGAAACCGATCGCCGTTTCGTGCTGCTTCACCAATGGGCAGACGTCGCGCAGGTTCTCTGCCGTGGGCTCTGGCGTGTGGAGGAAATGGCCGTCGGCGGTACACCCCTGGCCGATGACCGTGCAACCGAACGCTTCGAGCAGTGAACTGCCGAGAACGCCGCCGCTGCCGCCGTTGGCGTCGAGGAACACCCGAAAGTGCCGCTGCCGCAAGCGTGCGCCGTCTACCAGTTCGAGCACCCTGGCCTGGTGCAATCGCTCAGCGCCGCGGGCGTCGTGGACCTTACCCAGTTGATCCCAGCCCCGACGCTGAAACGCGCCACTGGCAAACATCTCCGCGACCTGCTTGCCGTGCGCGGCTGTCAGCACCTCGCCCGTCGCGCCGAAGAGTTTCAGGCCATTCCACTCCGCCGGGTTATGACTGGCCGTGACCTGAATGCCGCCCGCCGCCTGGAGGGATTTTACCGCGAAACCGCACGTCGGCGTCGGGGCCACGTCGATGTCCTGCACGTTACAGCCGGTGCTTTGCAGTCCGGCGATGACCGCGCGACGCAGCATGTCGCCGCTGGGGCGCCCATCACGGCTGACGACGACGCTGCCACCCTGGAGAAACGTGCCGTGAGCGGCACCGAACCGGCAGGCGATTTCAGGCGTCAGATCGCGGCCGATGATGCCCCGAATTCCCGAAACGCTCACGATCAACTGATTTTGCCCAGCTTGTCCCTGGCTCATCGTTGGTGTCCTTTACCAGCGGCGGTCTCCCTCGCGAAAAAATGCGAGCCGATGGCGTCATCTTAGCAGCAATCCGCAAAGGAGACTTCGAGTCGCTGCCGATGATACTCCCGAACTCCGCCCATCGGGGTCCGACGCACGGGAAGTTCATGAAGACCGTTCAGCTTGCCCTATTACCCTGGTCCCACCCAGGGCTGCTGTTTTGCCTTTGCACCGCAGCGCTCGCCGGCTGCGCCGCGCCCCGGCCTCAGCTTGACCCCGCCCTGCTGGCGCAGCGTTTGCCGTCGGCTGGATCGCCCCAGGTGCAACCGTATCGCGTCGGCTGTCCGGATGTGCTGGTGGTGGCCATCGAAGAAGAAGGCACATCGCACGGAAGAATACTGCCCATCGGGCCGGACGGCCGTATTGAACTGGAAAACGCCGGCCGGCTCCGCGTGGAAGGCCAGACGCCCGACGAGGTTGCCCAGACCATTGCCTGGCGGCTCGGGGCCTCGGCCCGGCGCGTCCAGGTGCAGGTGAACGACTATCAGAGTCAGAAAATCTACATTTGCGGTGAATCCAACGGCTTGCAGCGAGCCGCGCCTTACCGTGGCCCGGAAACCGTGATCGAACTGCTCCAGCGCGTCGGCGGCATCGGCACGGGGGCCGATCCCAACGAGGTTTATGTGATTCGCCCCCGCGTCGCGGATGGCGAGAAGCCGGAAGTCTTCACCGTGCTGCTGCACGATATCCTCATCAAGCGCGACACGCGCACGAACATCACCCTCGCCCCATTCGATCAGGTCTGCATCGGCGAAAGCCGGCAATCGACCTTCGGCAAGTGTGTACCGCCCTATCTCAAACCGCTGTACGACCGCTTTTGCGGCGTCTTCCGCACAGCGGCGGCCCGGCCTGGTTCGTGACCTGACTCGCGCCTGCGGCCTGGGTGGCACGTCCCACGGTACTCCGAGGGCGTGCGAGCGACGTGTCAGCTGTCGAAGGTGAAGCGGTTTCAGGGTTTTGCACGCCCTCGGAGTACCGTGGGACGTGCCACCCATCGCTTCTCCGAAGCAGCGTGAACCTGAACTTGTCCGCATTCCGCCCTGGCGGTATACCCCTCGCGTCTTCCTGCCAGGTAGCACTTTGGCCCATCGGAGCGAGGAGAGGAAAGATGCGGAACCTGCACGAAAAGCAATCGGCCAACCGGCCGTGGCTGCGGCCGGCGCTGGGCCTGGGGATGTTCGGCGTAACGACCTTCGTCGTCGGCTTACTGCTGGGCCTGCACTCCGAGGGCTCGCCTGCCGTGGCCCAGGAGCCGGCCCGCCATAACCTGCCCGACGGCCCGGAACCCTCTTCGGACTACGCCCAGCGCGTGGTGGCCTACATCTACGGCAACATCGCGGTCACGCGCGAGGAACTGGGAGAATACCTGATCGCCCGCTTCGGCCCGGACAAGCTGGAACTGCTGGTCAACAAGAAGATCATCGAGCACGCCTGCCGGCAAAAGGGCGTGGAAGTCACGCCGGCCGAACTCGAACTGGCCCTGGAAACCGACTGCGCCAAGCTCGGCGTCACCAAGGACGTCTTTCTCAACCAGGTGCTGCGCGAGCGCAAGGTCACGCTCTACGAGTGGAAGGAAGACGTCCTGAAGCCGCAAATTCTGCTGAGCAAGCTGTGCCAGGACCGCGTCCAGGCGACGGAAGATGAAATCCGCATGTGCTACGAAGCGCACTACGGCGAGAAGATCGAAGTGCGCATCATCATGTATCCCAACGATCCGCAGAGCCAGAAGTCGCTGAGCAAGCTCTACGAACGGGTGCGCGGCAGCGAGGAGGAGTTCATCAAGGCGGCCAAGGAACAGCCCGACGCCAACCTGGCCATGACCGGCGGCCTCATCAAGCCGATCAATCGCCACGCGGGCAACAAGCAGATCGAGGACGCCGCTTTCCGCCTCCAACCGGGCGAGATCAGCGAGGTCATCGGCACGCCGGGCGGCAACCTGATCATGCGTTGCGTGAAGCGCATTCCGCCGGATCGCACCGTGGTGCTGGAGAACGTCAAAGCGCAGCTGACCAAGGAAGTCGTGGACAAGAAGCTCCAGCTGGAAGTCCGCAAGCTGGGCCAGGAATTGATCGCGCAGGCCGAGCCAAAGCTGTTTCTGAAGAAAGAAGAGCGTATGGCCGACCTGAAGCGCAACGTGGAAAAGGAACTCAACGAAGGGAAAATTCAGCAGACCGGCGGCGTCGAGAAGAAGTAGCAGTCGAATCGAGAGTCCGTGCTAAGCCGCCAGCGAAGACAACTTCGCTGGCGGTTTAGCAAGTTTCCAGAGATGGAGATAGTTCCCGATGCGACGAGCGTTCTGGTTGCTGGCGATTCTGGGCGGATGCTGGTGCGGCGGCGTGCGCGCCAACGATCCGGCGATGCGGCAACTCGTGGATAAGGCCATCGAAGCCCACGGCGGCGCCGCCAACCTCAATCGCTTCGCGGGCGTCACCTGGAAGGGCGTCAGCCGGCTCTACTGGCAGGGCGGCCAGACTGTTTCGACGGTGACCGGAGCCCGGCAGCACGGTCGGGCCGCCATGCTCGCCGTCGCTGGCGAAGCGGGCGGCAATCGCTTCGAGCTGGTGCGCGTCGTCAACGGCGATCAGGGCTGGGTGCTGCTGAACGGCAAGGTGCAAGAACTGCCAGCGCCTGCTCTGGCGGAAGAGCGTGAGCGCCTCTATGCGAACTGGATCGCGTCGCTGGTGCCGTTGCTCGGCGAGCAGTGCCAGCTGTCGGCGGCCGGCGAGATCGCGGTCAACGGCAAGCCGGCGCTGGGTGTGTGCGTCAGCTTTCCTGGCTGCCGGGAAGTGACGCTCTATTTCGACCGCGAATCCGCGTTGCTGGTCAAGAAGGACACGCGCATCCAGGACCTGTCGCGCAACGGCACGGAAGTGTTGCAGGAAACCTTCTACACCGACTACACGCTGGTGGACGGTGTGCGCACTGCCCGCCAGCAGCAGGTCCGCTGGGACGGCAAGCCCTACCTCGACCTGGAATTGAATGAGATCAAGGCGCAACCGCGCTTGCCCGAGGCGTTGTTTCTTCGGCCGACGCCGAACTA
>JAEUIF010001325.1 GCA_016795185.1 Planctomycetia bacterium
TCTTCAAAGCCAGTTAGCTCCCCTCTCCCCTTGTGGGAGAGGGGCTGGGGGTGAGGGGTCGAGGCCGATTGCCGTCGGCTCACCTTACCCCTCACCCCAACCCCTCTCCCGCAAGGGGAGAGGGGCGATGAGACAAAGGGAGCATGAGGAAAAAACATGCAAGTCACCGATACGCTGATTCGCAACGTCGTCGCCGAGGTCCTCTCCAGCCTGCGCAACGGCAACGGCCAGGCCGCGCCGGTCAACGGCAAGGCCCGTCCCTGGGGCGTCTTCGACAACGTCGAGGAAGCCGTCGCGGTCGCTTCGGCGGCGCAGCGCAAGTTCGAGTCAGTCGGCATCTCCGGCCGCAAGAAGGCCGTCGATTGCATCCGCAAAATTTGCATCGAGCGCGCCGAGGAACTCGGCCGCGCCGAGTTCGAGGAAACGAAAATCGGCCGATTGACGCACAAGATCGAAAAGCTGATCGTCGCCGCCGAACGGACTCCTGGCGTCGAGTTCCTGCGCAGCGACGCCTACAGCGGTGAGAATGGCGTTTCGCTGACCGAGTACGCACCCTTCGGCGTCATCGGCGTCATCACTCCGGTGACGCACTCGCTGCCCACGCTGGCGGGTAATGCCATCAACATGCTCGCTGCGGGCAACTCCATCGTCTGCAACCCGCACCCGTCCGGGGCGCGCATCGCTTGCCGGGGCGTCGAGCTGTTCAACCACGCGATTCACCAGGCCATCGGCATTGACGGCCTGATTACGATCATCCGCAATCCGACGCTGGAATCGGCCCAGGCGATCTTCGACAACCGCGAAATCCGCCTGCTCTGCGTGACCGGCGGCCCTGCGGTGGGCCGGGCGGCGCTGCGAAGCCCGAAGCGGGCCATCGTCGCGGGGCCGGGCAACCCGCCGGTAGTGGTCGATGAAACCGCCGACCTCGACAACGCGGCGCGGTCGATCATCAAGGGCGGCGCTTACGACAACAACCTGCTCTGCATCGGCGAGAAGGAAGTCTTCGCCGTCGAGAGCATCTTCGACGAACTGCTGGCCGCGATGCGCAACGCCGGCGCGGTGCAACTCGACGCCCAGCAGATCGAGGCGCTAACCAAGGCAGCCATCGTCACCGTCGATGGCAAGGAAGTGATGCACAAGGACTTGATCGGTGCGGATGCCGCCGTGCTGGCCGAGCGGGCCGGCCTGAAGGTGCCGGCGAGCTGCGAACTGATCTTCGGCGTGACGGATGAAAACCATCCGTTCGTCGATCACGAGCAGATGATGCCGTTCGTCCCCTTCGTGCGGGCGAAGGACGTGGACCACGCCATCGCCCTGGCCAAGAAGTGGGAGCACAACTTCAAGCACACCGCGATCATTCATTCGCGGAACGTCGAGACCATTACCCGCATGGGCAAGGAAATGGACACGACGCTCTATATCCAGAACGGCCCGAGCATGGCCGGCCTGGGCTTGGGCGGCGAAGGCTATCTGAGCTTCAGCATCGCCACGCCGACGGGCGAAGGCGTGACCACGCCGCTGACCTTCACCCGCCAGCGCCGGACCAGCACCATCGGCGGCATGCGGATTCTCTAGTGCGGAAGGAACGACGATGCAAGTCGCCGAAGTCGTCGGGCATGCGGTTGCCTCGGTCAAGCACGCCAGCATGAAGGGCTGGCGGCTGCTGATCGTGCAACCGCTGACGACCGACGAGCAGCCCGACGGTGAACCGTTCCTGGCAATCGATAGCCTGGGCTCGGACGTCGGTTCGCGGGTGCTGCTCAGCAGCGACGGCAAGGGCGTGGCGGAACTGGTCGGCTCGAAGACATCGCCGATCCGCTGGTTCGTGATGGGACTGTGTGACGAATGAACCGGAATGGCCATACCGCTGGCAGTCTGACCGCTTGCGGTTTAGCAGTCCAAGGCAAGCCCCCGCTGATGCTGCGCCTGGCCTGCCGGTCGCTGGCGCGCGAGGGCCTGTCGCTGCTGTCGTTGCCCACGTGTATCGGCAATGCTTGCGCGTGGTCGCGCGAGATCGCGGAATGCCTGCGAAACGGCGACTGCCAGCGGGTACTGATCGTCTGTGCCGACGGCGACATTTGCTGCTGCGTGGCCAACAAGGTGCCCGGCATCCGCGCCGCCCAGGCCGGCAGCGTCTGGCAAGCCGAGCGAGCCCTGCTGGGACTGGGCGCGAATGTGCTGGTGGTGGAACTGGCCGACCGCACCTACTTCGAGTTCAAGCAAATACTGCGGCTGTGCTGCGCGGCCCCGCTGGATTGCCCGGACGGTGTGGCCTGCGTGCTGCGGGAGCTGGAAACCCATGCGCATCGCTGAGGTCATCGGCACCGTGACGCTGAGCCGGGCGCATCCCGCCCTGATCGGGCACCGCTGGATCATCGGCGTGCCCTTCAGCCTCAAAGCGTTGCGGGCGGACAGCAAGCCTGACGGCGAGGATTTTGTGATCTTGGACCCGCTGGGTGCCGGTTTGGGCGATCGGATTGGGGTCAGCGAGGGGTTAGAAGCGGCGCAGCCCTTCTTCCCGACCAGAAAGCCTGTGGATGCGTACTGTGCTTGTATCGTGGACCAAATAGCTATCAGCGATTAGCTGTTAGCTGTTAGCTGTTAGCTGACAGCTAAGAGCTGAGAGCTAATCGCCTTTTCTGGAGACAGCGCCCATGCAGGATTTCCGCAATCTCAAGGTTTGGGAGAAAGGCCACGCCTTGACCCTGGCGACCTACCGGGAATCGCTGAATTTCCCCAAGGACGAACTGTTCGGGCTGCGCTTGCAGATGCGGCGCACCGCTTCCGCCATTCCCATGAAAATCGCCGAGGGCTGTGGCCGAGGCAACGACGCGGATTTCGTCCGTTGCCTGCAAGCGGGCATGGGTTCAGCCAGCGAACTGGAGTACCAGTACATCCTGGCCCAGGACTTGAACTACATCACCGAGAAACAACATGCCCAGCTGGCTGCCGACGTGATCGAAGTGAAAAAGATGCTGGTGTCCTTCATCAAGACCGTACGGACTGATGGCTAATTGCTGAAAGCTGAGAGCTATGAACGAACACAAACTCAAAGAGCAGATTTGCGAGATCGGTCGTCGCGTTTATGCGAAAGGCTTCGCCGCCGCCAACGACGGCAACATCTCGATCCGCCTGAACGACAAGGAAATCCTCTGCACGCCGACGATGGTCTCGAAGGGCTTCATGAAGCCCGAGGACCTGTGCGTCGTCGATTACGACGGCAAGCAGCTGCGCGGCACCCGCAAGCGCTCCAGCGAAATCCTGCTCCACCTGTCCGTCTACAAGAACAACCCGCAGGTCAACGCAGTGGTCCACTGCCATCCGCCGCACGCCACGGCGTTCGCGGTGGCCGGCGAGCCGATCCCCAAGTGCGTGCTGCCCGAGGTTGAAGTCTTCCTGGGTGAAGTGCCCATCGCCATCTACGAGACCCCGGGCGGCCAGAAGTTCGCGGATACGATCATTCCGTTCGTCAAGAACTGCAACACGATCATCCTGGCCAACCACGGCACCGTGACCTTCGGCCCGGACCTGGAAAAAGCCTACTGGAACTCGGAAATCATCGACGCCTACTGCAAGATCCTGATCCTGGCCCGGCAACTGGGCAAGGTGAACTACTTCACCAAGGACCAGACCCGCGAGTTGCTGGCCCTCAAGAAGAAGCTGGGCTACGACGACCCGCGCTTCCAGGCCGAGGACTGCGACCTGTGCGGCAATAACATCATCCAGCGCGGCTACCGCGACTACGATCCGGAGCCGGGGGCCTTCACCCGCGACGATTACTCGAATTGCGCGGTGGGCACCAACGGCCATTCCTCACAATCGACAGATATGGATCGACTGGTAAAAACCATCGCCGACCAGGTGCTGGCGGCCCTGAATCGCTGACCCAGAGCGCCCAGACGGCAAAATCCTCGGTATCGTGGAACGAATCAGGGAAGGAGCGTTGGTGCGCGTCGTCGCCAACCCCGATCCTCGCGGATCGTGAATAGTTTCGTTCCGAACGCCCGCTGGAGATTGCCGTTCATGGACCTGACTGCGTTGCTCGCGTCGCTGGCCGGTACCGCCTCGGTGACGTACCTGGGCTACCTGTACTTTCGGTTCAACGTCCATCAGCGCGACTGCAAACAGCGCGAACTGCTGACGGCCCTGGAAGCGGGCCAGCCGTTGCCCGACGCCGACATGGCCCGTGCGACGGCGGTGGGTTTCATCGGCACGCTGGTGCCCCTGGCCGCCTTTCTGGCCGCCGT
>JAEUIF010001367.1 GCA_016795185.1 Planctomycetia bacterium
GTCCAGGCTCAGACCTTCCACATGTTCGAGCACCAGGTACGGTGCGTGGGCATCGTCCTCGAAGTCCCAGACTCGGACGATGTTCGGGTGATTGAGTTGCGCCAGCAGCCGTGCTTCGGTCTGAAACTTGTCGTACAGCTGCCGGTCGTTCTCCGAATCGTCGAAGTGCAACACCTTGACCGCGACCGGAATGTTCAACGTCTTGTGCAGCCCGCGGTAGACGATGCCGGTCGAACCCTGGCCGATCTTCTCCAGCAGCACGCACTTGCCGAGCGTGGCTCCGAGCGAGAACTTCTTGCTCGGATGCGCGGACGCGACCGGAGGAGGCGGCGCAGCTTCGGGTTCGGGTGCTGGCGGACGAGATGCCGGCGCGGCAGGCGGCGGCACAGTGGCAAGCGGCTTACGGCCCGACTCTTCGAGCGGACGGCCGCGCACACTGGTCATTTCGGTATTCAGGCTTTTCAGCGCCTCGATCTGGGTGCGCGTGATGATCTTGCCCTTGGCGATCAGCACCGTGCCCTTGAGCGGATGCAGAATGTCCGTGGGAGCGCGGGTGCCGAGCAAGCTGAGCAAGTCCTCCGCGCGCTCGATGTACATGCCCTGCGGCAGTTCGACCACCACGCCATCGCCGAGCACGCGGCATTGGCAGGCCAACCGGCTGCGCGCATCCGTCCCGGAGATGAAGGACAGGGTCATGCGCTCGCGCTCGGTCCGGTCGCTGAGCTTGTCCATGCCCTCGTTTACATGCACGTGGCAGGTGGCGCACAGCCCCTTGCCGCCGCAGGCCATGAGGACGTTGAACTGCTTGGCCAGCAGAGTTTGCAGCAGGTTGGTGCCGGTCAGCACGTTGACCTGCTCGCGAATAGGCTCGAAGTTGACGGTCTTCATGGCACGCGCTCGGTCGGTAGCATGGTCCGTGGGCAGCCGTGGGCAGCAAGGCGAATTGACAGTGCGCTCAGCGGCGCGCGGGAGCCAGGGCCATGCCGGCCGGCGTCACCGACGGCACGGGCCACGGGCTCAACGTCGCCGGCAGCGCTGCGTACAGGTCATACAGCGCCTGAAAAGTGACGATAGCCGCGGTCACCACCGATTCGCGCTGCGGTTCGGGGACCGCCGCCTCGAATCCTTGCAAGAACTGCTGCCAGAGCTGAGGCCGCTGCGCGCTGCCTTCGACGTGGTAGTCGAGTCCCACGCCGGTTTGCAGCGGCACTCCAAACGCGCGGGCCAGCGATTTCCCCAGGATCAGCGAGCCCATGCGCGAGCCTTCGACCACGTACAGGCTCCCCAGCAAGGCCACAGGTTCGACCACCGACCAGTCCTCGAAGTTCTGCACGAGATCGGCGATGGCGGGCAGCGGTAGATCGACGGCCGGTCTGCCAAACTGCTGGAGGTCGCGCGATAGGGCCGGCAGCCGCGCCATGTCCGGACGGTAGACGGCACCGAGCGCGGGCTGCGCCGCCAGTTCGGCTTCCAGCCCGCGATGCAGGTGAAACAGCTGCACGAGCAGGGCGGCATAGTGGGTGCGCGCAACCGTGCCCTCCGCCAGCGCCCGCGCCAGCGGCAATTGTTCCAACCGCCGGTGGAGGTCCTGGGTTCCCGTCCGAAGCGCGTTGATCAACTCCATGATGCAACCTCAGCGGTAGAGAAAGTCGTGGAGAAAGTGATGCGTCCATTCGTGGCCGAACAGGCGCTCCAGGTAAGTCGTGCCGGGCCAGTGGGCGAGGTGCCCTTGTTTGAAACGCTGCAAGCAGTCCGCGCCGCGCGCCGTCGCGGCGGACGGCGCGGCGTGCGCGCGCCGCGCCGCCTCCCGCCAGCGGCACAGATAGTCCGAGTGCAGGGCGGTCAGCGCGGCGAACTCGTCCCCGTTGCAGCCGCGCACGAACAGGCTGCCGCCGAGGGAGAACTCGATGGCCCAGTCCGGCGGCGCGTCCACAATCGGCCGCCCCCAGCGCTCGGCCAGATCGCGCGTGTCGCGAGCCAGGGGGCCGTGTAAATCGTCGTCCAATCCCGGAGCAGGCAGATCGACGAAGACCATGCGCGCCTGACCGCCCGTAATCAGGGCATCGGCCACGAACATCGGCAAGCGCTCGGGCCGTTCCGGAAAAATCAGGGTGTTCGCGATCTCCGAAGACGCCCCGACAATGTGGACCGTGCGGCATTCGGCCAGCCCCGGTTCACCGACCTGCCAGCGTGCTGCGCGGAGGCGCAGCCGCCCGCCGCCCAGGGCGGCCGCCAGGTCCGGGTCGAGCGGCAACGGCTGGAGCCCCAGCGGCGCCAGCCGCGCACGGGTGGCGGTCAGCCAGGGGAGGAGCGACGGCGCGGTCGATCGCAGCGCGTTCATGCATCCTCCTTGGGGCCAGTGCCGCGGTCGCGCGTGATCAGCGACCACAGTCCGCGCCAGCGCGACGAGCGGAGTTGGTTGGCCTGGGTGGGCAAGCTCAGCAACTCGGCGGTCGGCCGGTGGTCGTCCGTAGCCTGGGCCGCGCGGGTCGTCAACTGGATCAGGGCCGCGAGGACTTCGTCGTAGCTCTGGAAACGGTCGGCAGGCTTCTTGGCCAGCATTCGGAGGATCAGACTGGTCACGGCTTCGTTCGCTTCGGGCGTCAGCAGGTGCGGCGGCGGTGGTGGATCCTCCACGTGCTTGATCATGACTTCCATCGGGGTCGCGCCCGTGAACGGCACCCGGCCCGTGAGCGCATGGAAGAACGTCGCGCCGAGGGCGTAGATGTCGGAGCGGTGATCGACG
>JAEUIF010001414.1 GCA_016795185.1 Planctomycetia bacterium
TCGATGGAACGAAGACGCAGCCGAAAAGTCCGGCGTTATCGGGCGGCGCGGGCATCAGCCCACGGTTTGCGGCTTCATGCCGACGGCTTCCCGAACCAGGGACATGGTCTGCTGGACCTCGGCGCGGGCGCGCTGCGCGCCGCGACGCAGCACCTCCTCGACATAGTCGGGGTTGGCCGCCAGTTCCTTGCGCTTCTGCCGAGCCGCCTCGAAGTAGGCAGTGATCTTCTCCAGCAGCAGCTTCTTGGAAGTGCCGTAACCGATCTTGCCGGAGCGGTAGTCGGCGGCCAGGTCCGCCTTTTCCTGGTCGCTGGCAAACAGGCTGTAGAGAGCGAAGACGTTGCAGGTGTCCGGGTCCAGCGGCTGGCCCAGCGGCGTGCTGCTGGTGACGATCTCCTTCAGGATTTTCTTCTCCAGCGGCTTGCCCTCGGCGAAAATCTCGATGGTGTTGCCGTAGGACTTGCTCATCTTCTGCCCATCGGTGCCGGGCACCTTCGATTCCTTGTCGAGCCGGGGCGTCGGCAGCGGGAAGACCGGCTTGCCCGCGGCCTCGTTGAACTTCACCGCGATGTCGCGGGTCATTTCCAAATGCTGCACCTGGTCCTTGCCGACGGGCACCACGTGCGAGCGGACGATGAGGATGTCCGCCGCCATCAACACCGGATAGGTGAACAGGCCGACCGAAGCATCGATGCCCTTCTCGACCTTCTCCTTGTACGATACGGCCCGTTCGAGCAGGCCCATGTTCGTGACCGTGGACAGAATCCAGGCCAACTCGCAGACCTCGGGCACATCCGACTGACGATAGAAAACCGTCTTCTCCGGATCGAGACCGAGAGCCAGATAATCCAAAGCCACGTCGCGGGTGTTCTCGCGCAGGGTAGCGGCGCGGTCGGGCTTCTTCTGGTTCAGCTCGCTGGCCCGGCGGCGGGCAGCATCCTCGACGGTGGTCAGGGCGTGGTAGTCCGCGATGAAATAGAAGCAATCGCCTTCGTGCTGCAATTCGATGTGCTGCTTGATGGCGCCGAAGTAGTTGCCCAGGTGCAGCTTGCCCGACGGCTGCACGCCGCTGAGAAAGCGTTTCGGTCGCGCGGGCTTCGGGGCCGTGCCGGTATCCATGATTCCTGGTCCTTTGCGGTTTCTCGGAGGTTCCAGATACTGTACTTTTCCTGATACCAAGGACCAATGACAAATGGCCGAGGATGCAGGTTCATGGACAAGCTCACGGATGCCCTGCTGGTCGCACTGAGGCAAGCCCTGGCCGAACCAGGCGAACAACGCTTGTTCCGCGCGGGCAAGCTATCCGGCCTGTTTGCCAGCCGGACGGCGGCCAACGGCGAGGCGGCGGCCCAGGCCATCCGCGACGGCCTGCTCGAAGTGGTCCGCACGGAAACGAAGGGCAAGACGGCCACGGAGTGGGTCAAGATCACGCCGCGCGGGGTAAACTTCCTGCACGAGCAGGACTCCCCCCTGGAAGTGTTACGCGAGTTGCGGAATGTCCTGCGCACCAATCAGCAGGGCGTGCCGGCCTGGCTGGCGGACCTGCGGCTGGAATTGCAGTCCCTGGGCAACCGGCTGCTGGAAGAGGTGCAGCGCTACGTGCAACGGCTGGATGCGCTGGAGAAGCGAGTCGATGAGGCGCTGCGCCGCGCCGATGCCGCCGGTCCCAGCTTGCCCGACGGCCTGACACAATCCCTGCCCTGGGCGCTGGAAGCGCTGGCCTACCTCGACCGGCGCACGGCCAGCGGCGCGAACGGTGAGTGCCCGCTACCCGAGTTGTTCGCAGCGCTGCGCGAGAAGCATGATGACCTGGAACTGCCGGTCTTCCACGGCGGGCTGCGTCAATTGCACGACCGCCGCGCGCTCCGCCTGCTGCCGGCTGCCGACCCCGACCAGCCCCTGCCGGAACCCGAACACGCCCTGCTCGACGGCGACGCGGTCTACTACTACGCGGGACGGTGAGATCG
>JAEUIF010001428.1 GCA_016795185.1 Planctomycetia bacterium
ACAAGCTGACCGGCGAGCAGGTGTTCGAGGCGCTGGTGCTGGCTACGGGCTTGCCGAACTTCACGCCTCCGCCGGTCAAGGCCACGGGCGCTTTCCGCTTCCCGCCGCCGCCCAAGAGCACCTGCGACCTGGTCGTGGACAAGTTCGGCTTCGATCCGTCCTACGCCCCCGAGGAAGTCACCCGCACGATGGGCCAGGCCATGCTGCTGATGAACAACACGCAGCTGCAAGCGCAGATCAACGCCGACCCCAAGAGCAATACCCGGTTGGCCAAACTGCTTGAAGCAGAAGCCGACGACACGAAGGCCCTGGTCGTGCTCTTCGAGCAAGTGCTGGCCCGCAAGCCGAACGAGAAGGAAATCAAGCTGTCGCTGGAGCATATCGCTTCCGTGGGCAAGCGCGGCGAAGCCTACGAAGACCTGCTCTGGAGCCTGATTAACTCGGCCGAATTCACCACTCGACGCTGAACGAACTTCCGGCGGCCGGTGCGCACAAACCGGCCGCCTTTCACCCTCCTCCTGCCACCCCCACCGTCCCGCCCGGGACACCCCCATGAGGGAGACTCGCCATGTTGACCATCTTCGGCAAGCGCCACCAGGGCACGCACTGCGACGGCCTATCGCGGCGCGATTTTCTGCGCGTCGGCAGCCTGGGCCTGGGCGGCCTGACGCTGCCCAACCTGCTTCGGGCCGAAGCCGCCGCCGGCCGGCGCGAATCGCACAAGGCCGTCATCATGATCTTCCTGACCGGCGGCCCGCCGCATCAGGACATGTACGACCTGAAGACCGAAGCGCCTGATGAGGTACGCGGCCCGTTCAAGCCGATCGCGACCAAGGTGCCGGGCATCCAGATTTGCGAGCACTTGCCGGAAATCGCCGCCCGCATGGACAAGTTCGTCGCGATTCGTTCTATCGTGGGCAGCGAGGGCGGCCATTCGCAGTTCCAATGTACGACCGGCTGGAAGCCCACCATGCAGCCGCCCGGCGGCTGGCCGTCGTTTGGTTCCGCGGTGTCCAAGTTGCAAGGCCCGGTGAACCAGGCCATTCCGGCGTATACCAGCCTGTGGTACAAGTGGAATGAACCGAATCCCGGTCCTGGCTTCCTTGGCGCGGGCTACGGCCCGTTCGAGCCGAAGGGCGAGGATCGCAAGAACATGGTCCTCAATGGCGTCACCCTTGATCGGCTGGACGACCGGCGGGCGCTGCTCGGTAGCTTCGACCGGCTGAAAGCCGAACTCGGCGACAGTGAAGTCGCGGCGGGCATCGACAGTTTTCGCGAGCAAGCATTCGGCATCTTGACTTCATCGAAGCTGGCCGACGCCCTCAATCTCGCGAAGGAAGACCCGAAGACGCAGCAGCGCTACGGGCGCGGCGACGATAGCAAACGGCTACCCAGCGTGCCACAGAACTTCCTGGCGGCGCGACGCCTGGTCGAAGCCGGCGCGCGTGTCGTGACACTCAATCACGACGTCTGGGACTGGCACGACGACAACTTCAAGAACGCCAAGGCCAAGTTTCCCGTTTTCGAGAAGGCCCTGACCGCGCTGGTGGACGACCTGGACGAACGCGGCATGCTCGACGATGTGACGGTGCTGGCCTGGGGCGAGTTCGGTCGCACGCCGAAGATCAACAACAAGGCGGGCCGCGACCACTGGCCGCGCGTGTCGTGCGCCTTGATGGCGGGCGGCGGCATGAAGACCGGGCAGACCATCGGCTCGACGGATCGGCTCGGCGGCGAGGCCAAGGACCGCCCGGTTCACTTCCAGGAAGTGATGGCCACCTTGCATCACAACCTGGGCATCAATGTGAACCTGGCCACCGCCAACGACCTGGCGGGGCGGCCACAGTACCTGGTCGAATCGGGCGTGCAGCCCCTGAAGGAAGTCATCTGAGACTATTCTGCGAGCGGCGGGGTTTTTCCCCGCCGTGTCCCTCGCCTCCATCGGAGTACACTCGACATGTTCCGACCGATCGTGGACCTCGGCGTCAATGGGGCTGGCCGCGTCAGCCGCCGCGGCTTCTTGCAGGCCCTCTCGGCCGGTGCCGCCGGCTTGACATTCGGCTGGCGCGACCTACTGTCGGCCCGCGCCGGAGAGCTGCGCAAGCAGGGCAAGTCCATGATCCTGCTCTGGATGGACGGCGGCCCCAGCCAGTTCGAGACTTTCAATCCGAAGCCCGGTTCGCCGAACCAGGGACCAGCCAAGGTCATCGACACGGCGCTGCCCGGCGTGCAGTTCGCCGAATACTGGCCGGAGACGGCCAAGGTCATGGATAAGATCGCGTTGATTCGTTCCATGAAGAGCCGCGAAGCCGAGCACGACCGGGCCATTGCCCTGGTCCGCACCGGCTACGCGCCGATTCCCGCTATTCGCTATCCAACTTTCGGCTCGGTGGTGGCCATGAAGCGGCACGATCCGAGCTACGATCTGCCACCCTTCGTGCGCATCGGCAAGCCGCGCATCGCCACCCGCGACGTGGATGCGGGCGTGCTGGGCGTGAAGTATGCCGGTTTCAAGATTGACGAACCGGGCAAGCTGCCACCCGACGTGCTGCCCACGGTGTCGCCGGAAGTGCTGCGTCGCCGGCTGGCGCTGTCGGGCAAGTTCGACGCGGAATTCGCCAACAACGGCGGTCAGACTTCGGTCCAGGACAAGAAGGACGTCTACGACGCGGCGGCCCGCTTCGTGCTGAGCCCGCGCATCAGCACCTTCGATCTCTCGAAGGAGAACGACAAGCTGCGCGACGCCTACGGCCGCACCAATTTCGGCCAGGGCTGCTTGCTGGCGCGCCGCCTGGTCGAGCAGGGCGTGAGCTTCGTGGAAGTCATCAGCACGGGCAGCAAGAACGATCAGGGCTGGGACACGCACAAGGACGGCTTCAAGGACCAGCCGGCGCTGTGCCAGGAAACCGATCCAGCCTACGCCACACTGCTCCGCGACCTGGACGAGCGCGGCATGCTCGACAACACGCTGGTCGTCTGGATGGGCGAGTTCGCCCGCACGCCGAAGTTCAAGACCGACGGCGGCCGGGACCACTGGGCCAATGGCTGGCAAGTGGCCCTGTCGGGCGGCGGCGTCAAGATGGGGCAGGTGATTGGCGCAACCGACAAGGACGGCACCGACGTGACCGAACGGCCCGTCAGCGTGGTCGACCTCTACGCCAGCTTCTGCAAGGTGCTCGGCATCAATCCGGAAGAGGAATACCACACGGCGGACGAACGGCCGATCAAGATCATCGAGGACGGCACGGTCATCAAGGAACTCTTTTAGCCGCTCGCGGCTTCGCACCCGGTTCAAGCTTTCGCGGAGCGCAGGGCCGCTTCGTAGTCCTGCGGCGTGTTTAGATTGCGCAGCGATGGCAAACTGGGGTCCACGTCGGCCAGTTCGTCGGCGTGGACGATGCGCGTGTGCGCCGTCTCGAAGAGAAACACGGGCCGCAAGCGGTCGGTCGCCAGCAGGTGCCGGACGGCGGGCAGCACGTCGAGCCGGTACACTGCGGCGAGTGGATGGTAGAACTCGCCAACCTGCGCCACGCAAATCTGGTAATCGCCCAGCAAGTCAATCATGCGCCGGACGAACGCCGGTTGCAGCAACGGCACGTCGCACGCGGAGAGAAAAGCGGCATCCACCCGACCCATCAGTGCCGCTAGTCCCGCCGCCAGCCCTTGCAGGGGGCCACGGTCGTCCTGCTCATCACGGACCACCGACACGCTCGCAGGCAACGGCGGTACGTCCTGTCCAACAGCAGCGACCACGACGACCGGCGACGTTACCTCACCGAGCAGCCGGGCCACGCGCGGCAACATCAACTCATTCCCAAAGGGCAGCCAGGCTTTCGGCTGCCCCATGCGCCGACTGCGCCCGCCACAGAGGATGATGCCCCCAGTCCTCATGGATGCGGCGGTGCCTTCGGTGGTTTGGCCAGCAGGCCGCGCATCAGCCCGACCATCCCACCCAGGATGGCGATGGTGCCGACCAGGCTCAGGTCCAGCCAGCCAGGGCCAGCTTTCGGTCTCGCCCCCAGGCCAACGCCGTTGATCCCACCCACGCTGACGATCAGCAAGCCAACGACGACCAGGCCCGCGACGAGGCCGATGCTCAGGCCCCGCACAAAAGGTCGGAAGTAGCGATTGCGCTCAGCCTCCGTGAGCCGCTGCAAGTCCATGCGGCTCAGTTGCGGAATCAACGCCTGGCCGCAATGTCCGCACAGCAACTCTTGTTCGCCGACAGGTTGCTCGCACTGCGGGCAGGCTGCAATTGGCATGGCACGTCACTCGCAACGCGACTCGGTTACTTCGCGAAAAAGAACTCCGCCGCCGTGCGCCGCAGCAGCCAGTCCTTGTCTTCATCGGTCAGAAAATCCAATCGCTTGCTAACCAGTTCGCTGCTGTCGGTGTACTTATGCTCGACCACCTGAAAGGGACAGTCACTCTCCCACATGCAGCGCTTCGCCCCGAATGCCTGCACGACCTGG
>JAEUIF010001470.1 GCA_016795185.1 Planctomycetia bacterium
ACAAGGCGCTGCCGGGATGTCGAATCCCGGCAGCGCCTTTTCTCGTTTACAGTCAGCGGTGCAATGCGGGCGATTTCTTCCCAAGCCGGCCGCTGGGCGGCTGTGCGAACCATCGGCAATGCGACGATCACCAATCGCTTCCATGAAGTGTCGCCTTTGATATGCGACCACTGGAGCAGCACACATTTCCGTCAGTCCGACGGCCGCCCAGCGGCCGGCCTGGGACGAAAACTGACTACCGCACGTTTCAACGGGCGCATCTCACACTGGGCCAAAACGCAACATGCCCAGCACCGCATCACGCGGCGCTGGGCATGCCTGGTTCAGCAAATCCACTTGGGGTTAGCGGCTCACCGTCCGCACTGGGCCCAGTTCCTTGAACTGGACATCGACCTGCTCGCCGCCCTTGAAGGTGACGCGCTTCACTTCGGACACCGTCCGGCCGTCGCGCACCACTTCGGCGCGGAGCGTGTAGCTGTATTCCTTGTCGGACTTCAGCTGCGGGGTCTGGAAGCTGCGGGTCTCGGAAGTCAGCGTGCACTGGTCATCGTTGACGTACAGGCGGGCGTTCTCGGGCAGACGCACCGTGATCTGGCTGGCGACCTTCGCGGCGGCGGGCTGAACGGCCGCCGGAGCGGGACGCGCGACTTGCTGGGCCACGAAAGCCTGCGGGGCGACCGGAGCAGCCGCCATCGCGGGAGCCGGCATGTTGCCGACGGTGCTGGCCGTGCTGTAGCCGGCCGGGGCCGCTGCCGCTGCCACGCTGCCACCGTAGCCGCCGCCGCAACCGAACACGCCGTAGCAACCGCTACAGCCATACCACGAATGGAGGCCGTAGCAGCCGTAACCACCCGCGTAAGCGTAGCCGCCCGCGTAGCCGTAGCCGGCCGAAGCGGCGTACCCGCCGCAACCCCAGCAACTCCAGCCATAGCAAGCGCCGGTGCAACCGTAGCAGCCATAGCACCCGCCGCAGCAACCGTAGCACCCGCCACAGCAGCCGTAGCAGCCCGAACACCCGTAACAGCCCTTGCAGCCGTGGCAGCTCCAGCCGTGGCAGCCGTGACAGCCCTTGCAGCCCCATTGCGGCACGTCCGAGGTGCCTGCCATCAGCATCGTCGCCAGAACCACGCTATACATGCTTCAACCTCCCGTTGGCACGGACTCGCCGCAGGCGCTCCGGCAGCAGCTGCGGCCTGATTCTGCTGGGTTTGAGGAAATAGACAGCTAGAGAGATTAGATAAACTGCGACGACAGGTCAAAGGAAAATTGCGCAGGATGGATAAGATGGATGATTGAAAAGCGTAAGTGTGGGGTGCTGCCGAATGTAACGACTTTACCGCCCGCCACCTTGGTTCGACTCGCTTGGAACGTCCGGCCAGGGTATAATCCAACCTCTGCACGGAACGGCCGCTCCGCCGCGCCGGCACTTCCCCTCTCGGAGCCGGAGGATCTACCCTCATGTCTCGCTGGAACCTCGCCTGGCTGCTGGCCATCCCCGCGGTGGCTGTCCTGGGTCTGACGCTCTCGCACAGTGCCCCGGTGCGCGACAAGGACAAGGACTACGAAATGGTCCGGCTGCTGGTGGATGTGCTCGACGAGGTGGACAAGAACTACATTCGTGAACTGGACGCCGAGGGCAAGCGCAAGCTGGTCGAGGACATGATTAACGGCGGGCTCGACCACCTCGATCCGCACTCCAGCTTCATGAATCCGAAGGAATACAAGCTCTTCAACACGCAAAGCAAAGGCAAGTTCGGCGGCATCGGCATTCAGATTGGCACCGACCGGCAGACGGGCCAGCTGACGGTCATCAGCCCGATCGTCGGTACGCCCGCTTACGAGGCCGGCGTGCTGGCCGGGGACGCCATCGTCAAGATCGAGGGCAAGTCCACCGACGGCATGCGCCTGAGCGAGGCCGTGGACATGATCCAGGGCGATCCCGGCCAGAAGATCACCCTGACCGTGCGGCACGAAGGGGCCAAGGAAGATGTGGACCTGCCGATGACCCGCGCGGTCATCGAGATGCCGTCCATCATGGGCGACCAGCGCCAGGCCGACGATCCCAAGGCCTGGGATTACTTCATGGACAAGGACAGCAAGATCGCCTACATCCGCATCGTCGCCTTCAACGAGAACACGGGTGCGGACCTGGAAAAGGTCCTTCAGCAGCTGAAGAAGGACGGGCTCAAGGGTCTGGTGATCGACCTGCGCAACAACCCCGGCGGCTTGCTCTCAGCGGCCGTGGACGTGGTCAACCTGTTCATCGAGGAAGGGCGTATCGTCAGCACCAAGGGCCGTACGATCAAGGAGCGCAATTTCGACGCCAAGCCGCGCAACGCGGTGCTGACGCCGGCCAAGGACTATCCGATGGCGGTGCTCATCAACAAGAACAGCGCGAGCGCCAGTGAAATCGTCGCCGCTGCCTTGCAGGACCACGGGAGGGCCGTCATCGTCGGCGAGCGGAGCTACGGTAAGGGGAGCGTCCAGAACATCCTGCGGATCGAGCACGACCAGAGCGCCCTGAAGCTGACCACGGCCAGCTACTGGCGGCCCAACGGCAAGAACATCCATCGCTTCCCGGACGCCAAGGACACGGATGAATGGGGCGTCTCGCCCAACGAGAACTTTGACGTGGCCATGAAGGACCAGGAGCGCATCGACTACCTGATCTATCGCCGCGACCGCGACATCGTCCACGGCAAGCCCGGCAACAATCCGCCGACGCCGCCCAAGCCGAAGCTCGACAAGGAGGGCAAGGAGAAGCCGCCGTTCGTGGACCGCGTGCTGGAGAAGGCGGTTGAGCACCTGCGCGGCGAAGTCAAAAAGCTGAACGCCGCGGCCCCGGCACTGGAGCCGGCGATTCCGGCCTGAATTGCAAACTCCTCCTCGCCCCTGGGGACGAAGAGCGATTGGTAGGTCAGGCTTTCTAGCCTGACAGCAGCGCCGCTGGTGTGCAGCATATCAAGGGCGCTACTGTCAGACTGGAAAGCCTGACCTACGAACTTTATCCAGGCAAGCACCTCGTTGCAGCAGTACTCATGTACCCGCCGCTTGAAATTCTCTTCGAGGACAACCACTGCCTTGCCGTGGTCAAACCTGCCCCGCTCCTGACACAAGCGCCGCCCGAAATTCCCAGCCTGGAAGCCCTCGTCCGCGCTTACTTGAAAGAACGCTATCAGAAGCCGGGTTACGTCTATCTCGGCATCCCGCACCGCCTCGACCGGCCCGTATCCGGCGTCGTGCTGTTCGCCCGCCAGACCAAGGCGGCCCAGCGCCTGCACGAACAGTTTCAGCAACGGCAGGTGACCAAGGTTTACTGGGCCGCCGTCGAGGGCGACGTGCAGCCCGAAGCAGGCGTGTGGGAAGACTGGCTGCTGAAAGTCCAGGAAGCCTCCCGGTCAGAGCGTGCCGCGCCCGACGCGCCCGGGGCGAAACATGCGGTGCTGCACTATCGCCGGCTGGCCGGTGACGGCAATCGTACCCTGCTGGAATTGCAGCCACAGACAGGGCGAATGCACCAGCTGCGCGTACAGACAGCGTTGCGCGGTTGGCCGGTGCTGGGCGATACGCACTATGGCGCGACGCAGCCATTCGGGCCGGCGGCCGAGCTGTCGCGCGACCGCATCATCGCGCTCCACGCGCGGCAGCTGACGTTCCTGCATCCGATCCGCTATGAACCGATCACCGTCACCGCGCCGCTGCCGGCGGTGTGGGACGACTTACCGTTTGTTATTTCGTTTAGCCGCGAGCCGGAGGTGAGCGCTGGTCAAGAGGGCGCGCCTCCGGCGCGCGGCGAAAAGACTCGAAAAACAATTCGCATCAATACCGGCCGCCACAATATAGGCGGGCAACTGGTGCGCGGCGGGGCGGGGCGGGGGGGCGGGTAGCCG
>JAEUIF010000031.1 GCA_016795185.1 Planctomycetia bacterium
TGATCTACTTTTGCACGTTCAAGCTGAACTTCGCTTCTTGCACGGTCGGATGCGAACCGTTGTACATCGCGGTCGCCTTGACCAGCAGCCCTTGCAGGTTGCCGGGCGCGGCGTCGCCGGCGATGTTGATGACCAACTTCGCTTCATCTTTACCGGCTGGAATCGTGACTTCCGGCGCGGCGAGACCCTTGGCGTTGGGCGGCAACACCAGTTCGACCTTGAACTCGCCGTTGAAGTCGTACATGCGGGCCACCTTGACGGTGACCTCGGATTGTCCGCCGAGCTTGCCCGTGCCGTTGGGCGGCGTCAGCGTCACGGTGCCCAGTTGCTTGGGCAGCACGGTGACGACCACCGGAGTCGAAGGCAGCACGATGTTGGCGTTCGCCTTCTTGGCCGGGTCTTTACCGAACGGAATCTGCGCCGTGCCGCGGAAGACCAGCGTGTAGTTGCCGGGCGGCGTCGTGGCCTTCACATCGACGACGGCGCTGCCCTCGGCCTTGTCGGCGGCGATGGTCACCGGCGCGATCGTGATCGGCTGGGCCTGCGGCTGCACGCCGGGCAGCAGCGGCGAGGCCAGCACCACCTGGAGCGGCTGCTTGAAGTCGGCCCAGTGCCGTTCGAGTTTCAGGGGCACGCTCAGCTTGTCGCCCTGCATGACCATCGGCTTCTCGACGCTGGCCGTCAGGTTGAACGGCCCTTTGTCGCGCACCGCCAGCACCACGCCGCGGTCCATGCGCGCGACCACGGGCAGATTGGCCTGCTGCGCCTGGCCGGGCCAGGTGACCGACGCCGCGCGGGCCTCGCGGACCACCGGCTGACCGTTGATCGTCGCCGTGCCCTTGACCTTGATTTCGCCGACCCAGGGCTGTGCATCCGGGGCAGCGCTCAGCACCAGCAAGGCCGACTTCGCGCCAGGGCTGACGGTCTGCGGAGCGCAGGTGACGCCCGGCGGCAGGCCGTCGGCGCTCAGGGCGATGTCGCCGTTGAAGCTGTCCTGGCGGCCGATGTAAACAGCCAGTTCGCGCTGGCCGCCCTGGGGCAGTACCGGCGCTTCGGGCAGGTACGTCGTCGGAGCGAGCAGCACCAGGCGGAAGTCGGGTGACTCCGGCGCGATCCGCAACTGGTAGTAGTTACGCGGCCCAAGCTGGGTCGAATCCTGGCTCTTGACCAGCACCTGGAACTTGCCGTCCGCCGGCGCGGTGAACTTGTAGCGCTGCGGGTCGCGGGTGCTGTTGTAGAACTGGTTCGGGCTGAGGATCTCCGGATCGTCGTCCAGTTCGGTGATCGGCGCCTTGCCGTCCGCCGCGTAGACCTGGAGCAATAGGTCGGTCGGCGAGCCCAGCCGGTCGCTCTGGGCCTCGATGGATAGCACGTCGCCCTTCTTGGCGGCGAAGCCGAACCAGCCGTGCGGGTGCTTCTTGTCGAGCTTGCCGGAGACGATGCAGGGCGTCGTCACTTCCTGCGCGGCCTCGCGCTTGGTGTTCGCGGGGTTCTCCAGCACCACCGGGGCGTCGGCGATGTTCAGCAGGAAGGGGTTCGAGCTGCCTGCCGGGCCCTTGACCCGGTACTCGAAGCCGTCCATGAAGCCGCCCGTGGGCGAGACATGCCCGTTGATGGCCAGCCGCTGCCGGGCCAGTGGGTCGTTCGGCGCGGTGACGGTGACGACGGCCTTTTCGAGCACGCTGTTGTGCAGCACGGCGTCCGGGTCGGGCTGGCCGCCCGGCAGATTCTTGCCGTGAATCGTGACTTGCGTGGCCTTGCCCGGCTCCACCGTCGAGGGGAACATGCTGTCGATCCAGGGCGCGGTGGAGATGGTCAGGCGGTAGAAGTATTCGGCCGTGCCGACGGTGTGCGTGAATTGGAAGACGCGGACCAGGTACTCGCCGTCGGTTTGCAGCACGGCGTCGAGCACGGCGTCGGTATTGTGGTAGTCGCGGTTGACGCCCAGCCGGCGGCCGGACTGGTCGTACAGCTCGATGACCGGGTGCAGCCGGCTATCGATGCTGGAGGCCAGGCAGCTGATGACCACGCGCTGCCCCTTCGTGCCCTTGAACTGGAAGTAGTCCACGTCGATCGGCGCGGAAATGACGCCGTTGATGGTGGTGTTCATCTCCACCTTCTGGGCCTTGTCCACGTCGTTGTTCGGCTCGGTTTCGGTGATATCCGTCTGGTCGCCGACGACGAAGGCGCGCGGGTTGCTGACGCCCCACTTGTTGAACACGCGCACGTCGTGGATGCCGAGCGGCAAATCGGCGGGCAGCGTGACCTTGTACTTGACGGCCACCGGCGGCCCCGCGCCCTTCATCGCGCCTTTGGCCTTGGGGTCGGGGGTGGGCTGCGGCGGTTGCGGCAGCAACTCGGACTTGATCGCGGTATGGCTGAAGAGCAGTCCTTGCGGTTCCTCGATGTCCTGCCCGGTGAAGGTCAGTTCGACGGTGTCGCCCGCCTTGCCGCCCATCGGCATGATGGTCAGCAGCCGCGGTTGCGGCAGGCCCGGCCCCGGCGGCTGCTGCGCGGTCGTCAGTCCGGTCAGCAAGCCGACGCCCAGCAGGGCCAGTATCACTGCGACCCGTATGGTGTGCGAACGCAGCGCGAAATCATCCCAACGCATGACTGGCCTCCCTGAGTGCGGTATTCGATGGCAGAGCATGGTTTCCCAGCAGGTCCGAGGACCGTTCGGGCTGGCAGGTTTAGTCTACGGGCGACAACCGGCGGCAGGTCCGCTGTGGGGGATTTTTCGATCCGCGGTCAGGGCAGCGGCACCCGCGACCGTTCGTGAATCGTAATCCGCGTTCGTGGAACGGTCAAGCAGCTTCCGGGGAAGATTCCGCCGCGACACTGCCGCTTGCGGCTTCGCGCGAACTCACGGCAGCGCGGCCAGGGCGACAATAAAAGGGAACTGCGTCCCGAGGTTCTTGACCAGCTTGTCGTCCGCCGTGACGAACGCGCACCCTTCGCGCTCGGCCAAGGCGAGGTAGAGGCAGTCGTAGACGCCGCAGCGGAAAACCGAGGAGATGGCGACAGCCCTGGGGAGTAGACTCCGATAGGGGTGCAGCGTTACTGGAGTGCTCAGCACGTCGGCGAGAAGGTGAATGGCCTGAGGAGGCTGGATGATGCCTTTCCGTTCGGCGCGGGTCAAAGCATGCGCCACCTCCACTGGAAAAACATCCGGTACGAGCAACTCGCAAAGTTGATTGCGAAAATCGTCTCGAAGGGCGTTCGCTTTCGCCGAGTCGGTCTCCGCGAGCACCCATTTCAAGGCTACAGACGCATCGAGGACGTACTTCATTCCTCGTCACGGCCTTCGCGGATTAGGTCCACCGCGACGTTGAGGACGCCGTGCTTGGCGAAGATTTCGCGGCGAATCTCATCCGACTTGAGTGCTACGCGCTTCTCGAACTCCGTGTCGCGTTGCCCGGTGGACAAGAGATGCAGCGCGTACTCTAAATCGGCCAGTGCTTGCGGCGGAACCATTGGTGTTTCGATGGTGGTGTTCATCACTGTATTCTTGCCGAACGACGACAACCCGTCAACCAAGCAGGCCTGACTGCACGCGGTGAAGTCGGCGTTCAACCTTCCCGCAACCGCGACGCCCACTGCCGCACCTTCCGAATGCCCTCGGCCGCCTGCTCAATCTCGGCACTCTCGCCCAGCAGCACCGGATGGTGCAGCACCAGGCAGTCGCTGTGCGCCCGGCGGGCCTCGCAAAGCGCTCCCGCCTGCCGAAAGCGGTTCGGCGAACGGCCGACGTGCAGCGCCCGAAAGCCTTCGTCCAGGGCGATGCCCTCGGCACGCATGGCGGCGGTGAAACGGTCGCGCGGCAAGCCGAAGGCGTCCGCGTCGAACTGCATGCCGAGCTTGTAATAGCCGGGAGCGCTGTCCGCGAGGCGATTCTCGAAGGGCCGCAAGCCGGGGACATCGGCGATCAGCTGGCACAGCCGCCGTGCGGCATCGCTGCGTTGCCGGTTGCGGTCGTCGAGTTTGCGCAACTGCGGCAGCAGCACGGCGGCTTGCAATTCCGAGAGCGGGTTGACCGTGTTGCCCCGCTGCTGCCAGAGGCGGGCGCGCTGGTGCAGGTCGGCGCGGGCGGTCAGCAGCGCTCCGCCGCGTCCAGCCGTCAGCAGCTTGGAGCCGCCGAAGCTCAGCACGCCCACATCGCCCCAGGTGCCGGCGCGTTTGCCCTGGACCAGCGCGCCGGGCTGCTGGCAGGCGTCCTCGATTACCGCGACCCGGTGCTGTCGAGCGAACTCCATGACCTCGGCCATCGGCGCCAGCCCGCCGTGCAAGTGCGAGACGATCAGCGCTTTCGTCGTCGGGCTGATCGCTTCAGCTATTCGCTGCGGGTCCAGGTTCCAGTGGTGTGGAGCGACATCGACCAGGACGGGCTGGGCACCGACCGCGTGGACGTTCAGAAAGTTGCCGGGGTAATCGTAGGCGGCCAGGATGACCTCGTCGCCTGGCCCGACTGGCAGCGCGCGCAGGGCGAGTTCGACGGCAAAGGTGCCGCTGCCACACGTCAGGACGAACTCGGTCTGGTGAAACTCCGCCAGCCGGTGGGTCAGTTCCGTGACATGCGGACCGTGATACTGGCCCCAGGAACCATCGCGATAGGCGGCTTCGAGAGCGAGGCGAACGTCGTCATCGGGAACGGGCCAGCCAGGGGGGCCGGCAGGACGCAGCGGAGTACCGCCGAGCAGGGCGGGGAGAGATTCGGACATGGCGGACTGCTCTCGCAGAACCGAAGCGAGCCGGGTGCGTGAGCACCCGGCTCGTCGCGGCGTATCACACGCCCATCGTGTTGTAGCCGCAATCGACGTAGAGGATTTGCCCGGTCACGGCCGAGGCCAGCGGGCTGCACAGGAAGACCGTGGCGTTGGCGACTTCCTCGGCCTCGATTGAGCGCTGTAGCGGTGATCGCGCTGCGGCGTACTTCTTCATTTCTTCGATGTCAGCAATTGATCTCGCGGCGCGCGAGGCATACGGCCCCGCCGAGATCAGGTTGACGCGAATGTTCTTCGGCCCCAGGTTGCTGGCCAGTTGCTTGGCGTCGATTTGTAGCGCCGCCTTGGCGGTGGACATGCCGCCGCCGTAGTGCGGCACCACGCGCTCGCCGCCCAGGTAAGTCAGGCCGACCGCGCTCGAGCCGCCAGGTCGGTTCTCCATGTAGGGCCGCGCCGCGCGTAGCAAGCCGGTGAGTGAGTAAGCGCTGATGCTCAGTGCGGTCATGTAGGCCCCACGGCTGGTCTCCACCGCTGGGTTCTTGATTTCCGGGCTGAACGCGACGCTGTGAATGATGAAGTCGATGCCGCCGAATTCCTTGCCCACGGCGTCGATCATGCCCTTGATCGAATAGTCGCCGTGCTTGGCGTAGCGCTTGTCATTGCGGGTCTGCTCGTCCACGTCATCCATCGTGTCGAAACTGACATCGCAGGGCAGCAGCTTTTGGACCTTGAGGGAACCCGCGCCGTAGGGCAGCACGCGCTTGTCGGCGTCCGTGTCGCGGTCGAGGATGGACTGCACGATGCCGACGACGCGCGGATGGCTGGACAGCACGATCTTCGCCCCAGCGGCGGCGAGGGCCTTGGCGATGTGCCAGGCGAAGCTGTCCCAGTCGGTGACGCCCGTCACCAGGGCGACCTTGCCGGTGAAATCAATCGGAATCATCGTCGTCCTCGATAGCGTCCGGAATGGCGGAGCAGGAAAGGTCGGAGCCTCCACGCTACTTCGGTTCGCGACGCTTCGCAGAAGCGTGGAGCCGGAGCGCGGCGGCGAAAAACTATGACCGCATGCTTAGCAGATCGGGGAAAACCGGGCAAGGTGAATCGATGGGGCGAGCCGGGCGGAGGGCGTGTGAATTTTGTGTACATCGCGGGCGCTCCTGCTAAGATGCTGCCCAGATAAGCTTTACCCATCTCTCACAGCCAGCATCAGAAAGGACGACTTCCATGTCCAGTCCCGCTCCGGCCGTTATTCCCGGCGCTGCCAAGGCCAAGCTACAAGTGCTGCGCGGCATTCGCGCTGGCCGGACCTACGGCATCAAGGAAGGCGGCGTCACCTACATCGGCCGGCAGGGCGCGGCCCCGGTGGACGTCAACCTCAACGACCACGAGCAATCGAAGGTGCCCGTCAAGCAGAACCGCTTCGTCCTGGTCTACTTCGACAAGGCCGGCCTGGGCCTGGCCTTCACCGGCGAGCCCGTCGGCGCGTTCCTGAACCGCGCCCCCATTGCGCCGGGCAAGCGGTTCCCCCTCAAGGGCGACGACCTGGTGCAGGTCGGCAACGTCGTCTTCCAGGTCAAGGTGATCGCCAAGAAGCGCACCGGAGTGCAGAAGTAAGCCAACCAAAAGCCCCTCTCCCCTGGCGGGAGAGGGGTAGGGGTGAGGGGGAAGTCATTGCCAAGTC
>JAEUIF010000086.1 GCA_016795185.1 Planctomycetia bacterium
TTTCAGATCAAGGGACTTCGGGCTGCGTGCATTAAGTACCCGGCCGGCGGAGCTTGAACTCGAACGGTTCGCCGGTCAATTCCTTCCAGGTTTTCTTCTGGCCTTCCTTCAGGGTAGACATGACCTTTTCCAGGTTATCCTTGCGCAAGGCCTGAATCTTGGTCATGGCTTCCTGGAAGTTGCCCTTGCCGCCCTGGAATAGCTCGCCGATTTCCTTGCGTGCGTCCTCGGCCAGCGTCTTGATCTTCTCTTTTTGATCGTCGTCGAGCTTCAGGTCTTGCTGGACCTGCGCGTCGGTGAACGCCTCGAAGCCGCGCTGCTGCAATTCCAGCTGGCGCATGCGCTTCATCTGCTCGGGCTTGAGCACGTCCTTCAAGGACTTGTCGGTCTCTTCGGCGATCACCTTGGCGATTTCCTGGAACTTCTCGCGCAGCTCTTCCTTGGGCGTGTCCTTCAGCTTGGCGAAGATCTCCTTGTTCTTCTCGAAGACCGATTGCGACACGGTCTTGATCTTGTCGATCTGCTCCTCGGAGAGCTTTAGTTCCTGCTGCACGTCCGGGTTCATCAGCAGCATGGCCTTGCCGCCACCACCGCCGAAGGGGTTGAACCGCTGCGCGACGGCCGTGCTGGTGAGCAATAGCAGCGCGCCGGCCACCACCGCCAGTTTGCCGAGACGATGAAACATGATTCCACTCTCCGTGAAGGATGTTCGCCTGGAAGTGCGAGCTATGCTGATGGTTCCGTCACCAATCAAACCCCGGTCAGCCGCCGTAAGTTTCGGCCCGGTTCAGGGTTTTCCTGCGCGAGTTGATAGCAACGCCAGCATGGCCCAACCGGTGGTCGAGAGCCGCTGAGCGTAACTGTCGCCGCCGGTGGGGCGGGTCGTTTCTGGCCAGCTGCCGTCCGCCTTTTGTTCGCGAACCAGCCAGGCCCGGCCGCGCCGCAACATGCCAGCGGTGTCGCTGTCCGGCGGCGCTGACGCCAGGGCCAGGACCACGATCGCGGTATCGAAGACTTCCGGGGACGAGTTGACGAACGGTCCCCAGCCGCCGTCCTTCGATTGTCCCTTGCGCAGCGTTGCCAGGCACTGCTGGCGACGTTCGACGGCGACCCGATCCGTCCGACCATGCAGCGAATGCAGCACGACGGCGGCATCGAGCACGCGCTCGACCGGGGCTTGCAGCAGCCAGCGGTCGGCGCGGGCGATGGCGTCGCCGTACTTCCGCGCGTCCGCAAAGCGCAGGACTTCGCGTGCTTGCCAGGTGGCGAGCGGCGCGCCGTAGGTCACCGGCGAGCCCACGTCGCCAGGGAAACCGCCCTGCCAGCAGCCGTCGCGGTGGTGGTCCTTGACAATCAACTCAGCGGCGGTCAGCAGGGGAGCTTTGTCCTTCAGCAGCCCGGCTTGCAGGGCTTCGACCAGGGTGGCGGCAAACTGGATGCGTGCGAGCGCATCGTCCTTGAACTCGACATCGCCTCCGTTCTTGTGCCAGCCCGCCGGCTTCGTCAGCCAGACCAGCGTATCGTCGAGCGTTTTGGCAGGCAGAGTGAAGTGCAGGCGCTGGGCGACGCACAGCGCGCGGGCGGCGTCGCCATTGTTATGACAGGAGTAACACTTGTTCTCGGCGGACCACTGGGGCACTTCGCGCGCCAGGTAGTGCAAGCCGCGCGCCTCGGCGACCGTGGCGCTCAGCGGCATCACCAGTAGCAGCGCCGGGATCATGAAAGGTGTCTCAATCGTTTAGCCGCGAGCCGAAGGCGAGCGCTGTGGACGCAGCGCTCGCCTCCGGCTCGCGGCTAAACGTAGGTGTTTACCTCAACCGCGGGCGTTCAGCGCCACCGACGGATCGTCCGCCACGTTGATCCAGATGTGAACGTGCGGTTCGCCCCGGAAGTACCAGACGAACGACGGCCCTTCCAGCCGCCAGTTGTCCCAGACGCCGTCGTCGCCCATGTCGCCGTCCTGGTAGAGAGCCAGCGCGCACTTGTCCAGGCCGCCCTGCTTCTTCAGGCATTCCATCACTTCATCGACGTCTTCCTTGCGGTACGGTTCCAGCAGGCTTTGCAGCACCTTTTCGACGCCCGCTTTCTGGTCCTTGGTCAGCTCGGCGCAGAGAATGCCGGGGAACTTGCCGTCCTTGCCGCGGAAGCCGACGGATGATTCCGCCGGCCGCTTCGGCACCAGGGCTTCCTTCTTCTGCTTCTCGTCGAGGATGTTGAAGACCTTGTTGGCTTCCAGCGCCTGGTGCCAGAAGATGTTGCCGGGGTGGCCGTCCTTCTCGCGCAGCCCCGTGACGCGCGTGGCCTGGTGCCCGTGGAAGATCGGTCCGCCCAGGGCGACGTGGGACTCGCTATCGCCGTCGGCCCGGCAAGTCAGGTGTCGGCCGGTCATCACGAACTCGAACTTGCCGCTGCCCGGCGTACCAAAGATGGCGATGTTCTGCTCGGCGCCCCACGGCTTGCCGCCGGTGTCGTCCTTGAGTTGCCGCATCAGCCGTTCGTGCCAGTCCGGATTGAAGATGCCCTTGTAGACCTGGAAGATCAGGTCGCGCTGTTCCTTGGTGAAAAAGTTACTGTCGATGGTCGGTTTGGTGATGTGCCAGTTGTTGGACACATGCGTGCGCAGCAGGCCGCGATCGGCGGACATGTGGTCCCAGGCGAAGCAGATGTCCTTCTTCTGGGCATCGGTCAGGGTCTCGAAGAGGGCCTTGACGGCAGTTTCCGGCGCGCTCTTGGGCGTGGGTGCTGCCACGATCTTCGGTTCGGCCCACAGCGTCCAGGCGCCGGCCACGGTGGCAGCGGCGGCGGTCTGCATGAACTGCCGGCGATCCACGCTGTCGTGGCAATCCGGGCACCCGACGGGCTTGCTCTGCTTCATGATCGAACTCCCCCTGGTTTGGTGAAACGCGGTGATTCGGCTAGAGCATTCTGCAAACGGATGTAGCACTGGGCGCTGTGGTCCGCACAGCGGACCCAACAAAATTACCGTAGGGTCCGCTGTGCGGACCACTCCCCACGGCCACAAAATGCTCTAGCGGGTACTTGCTGTCCACGTGGCACGCCACGCCGCGCTGGTCTATGGGCTT
>JAEUIF010000140.1 GCA_016795185.1 Planctomycetia bacterium
AGCAATGCGGCTGGCTGAAGGACCGCTTCGGGGTTTCCTGGCAGGTGGTGCCGCGCGCGCTGCAAGGCATGATCGGCGACCATACGTCAGCGGAGTTTCAGCGCGTGATGGCGGCCATGTTCGCCATGAAGAAACTTGACCTCGCGGCACTGCAACGGGCGTACGCTGGCCCAGGGTAATGAGGCCGGATCGGCGTCGCTGGCACCGGTCCGCTGCCAGCGATCTCTGGAACCAAGGCGATGCCCAGTCTGCCGCCCTCCAGGGTTTGCCCGTCGCTGCCGATGACAGCGGTCCAGCGTCTGCTAATATAGCGGTAGCCGCCCATCGTCCCCGGGATCGGAACCCGCAGCCAGGAACCAGGACCATGTCCGCGCCGGCCCGCATGAACCTGACGATTGAGTTGCTGAACCAACCCACCGCCCTGGTCGTGAAGCTCAAAGGGGAGGTTGGCAACAACGAGGTCGATTTCTTCAAATCGCAGTTGATGCGCATCCTCGGGATGCGTCCGAAGCGAGTGGTCTTCGACCTGATCGAACTCTACTTCATCGCCAGTGCCGGCATGGGCGCGTTCGCTTCGTTCCGCCGCAGCGCCGTCGGCAGCGGGGCCAAGGTTTTTCTGGCAGCCATCCCGGCCAAGCTGGAAGTCCTGATCCAGACCGCGGGCCTGAATCAACTCTACACGGTTTGCCCGACGGTCGAAGCGGCGCTGGCCAAGTAGACTCGGCTCGACCACATCCAGTCATGGAACTCGACGCCAAGGTTTGCCTCTGCTTCCACGTCAGCAAGCGCAAGCTGCTGAACTACGCGCGGCTGTACCGGCCGAAGGTGGCCAGCCAGCTGTCGGAATGCGGCGGCGCGGGCACGGGCTGCGGCTGGTGCATACCCTTCTTGAAGCAAATCCACGAGCAGGCGGTGCGCGGCGGCGCGACGCAACTGGAACAGCTCACGCCCGAAGAATATGAGCAGCAACGCGCCGCTTACGTGCGCGCCGGCAAGGGTAAGCCGCCGCCGGGCGCTGCACCGTTGCCGGCGGAATCGTAAGTGCAGTTACCGTGTTCGTTGCCGAAGGTCTTGGATGGCCGCTGCCAGCCGCTCCGCGACCAGCCGATGCCCGCGCTCGTTCCAGTGCGCATCGGTCTTGCGATAGGTGCGGCGTTCACCGCGTAGCGCATCGGCCAGGTCCAGGTGGTCCACACCGTTGCGCTGCAACTGGCGAGTCATTTCCGCGTGGCGTGCTTCAAACAAGAAGTTCTTCGCCCGAAAGGCCGGCCAGGGCGCCCAGTAGTCCATGTAATCGGGGTCCACGCCGCCGGCGGGGCAGAGCACGACCAGCATGGGCACGCCGGCCGCTTGACAGAGTTCCTGCATGCCTGTCAGCCAGCTCGCCGTGGCAGCAACGCGGCGCGCCAACCGAACCGGCTCGAAATCCGTTGGGGTTTTCGCATACCAGGCGCGGCGCAGTTCGACCGAGAGCAAGTTCGTCAGAAGCCAGCCATGCAGATACTCGCGGTCCCGGTCGCGATCCTGCAACTCGGCCCAGAACCTTGGGCCTCCCCGAGTCAGCACGGCCTCGATCTCTTCGTGGGTATGCTGCGGAAAGTGATTCTCCTGCATGTGGCGCGCGAGTCGGCAAACGCCATCCTCAAAGGGCAGGGCTGTCCATTCGAGAATCAAAGAAAACTCGTCTCGCCCCACTGGTTGGTGGCGGGCCGGCGCGGCGAAATGCCAGCGGTTCCAGACCAACCAGGTAAACTCGGGAAAATACTGTCCGAGCAAGGAAGGCTTCGGAAGTTCGTCGATGCCGCGTGTCAGCAGTTGTCGCCCGTCCATGCAGAACTTCTGATCGGTGTCGAGGTAGTCGTTGCCTGCGTACAGGAAGACGAGCACGGCATCGGGCTGGAGGTGCAGGCCCACCCGCCGCAAGCGATGGTAGTAACTCTCGGGGTCGGTGCCCGAAACGCCGAGATTGAGGCATTCGATATCCTCGCCGCCACGCTCGACGAGCAGCCGCTCTGTCAGCAATGGCAGCGGGAATGAACAAAAGCCGCCTTCCAGAAAGGAATCGCCGATGCAAACCGCGCGAAACTTGCCGGCGGGCTTCTGGATGCTCCGTTCGAGATCGCGCATACCCCAGGAGTTGTAAGCGAAGTACGAAGCCGCATCGGCAGGCAGCGACCGGAGCGCCGGTTGATTGGAGACGACCGGCGCGGGTCGCAACGCACGCGCGGGCCACGCAGGGGCCGCCACCCTGCCGCCGCCACGCAGCAACAGCGCCAGGCTCACCATCACGAAGCCGGCCAGTACATGCGAGAACGCGAACCCCCGCCGACCGGCAACGTCGGTCTGGATCGCACGAAACAGAGCGCGAGCCGTCGCCAGAGTCAGCATCAAAGCCAATAGGGCCCCGACCAGGCAGGCGCGATAGTGGAAGCGAGGATGCGGCCAGGCCGCGCAGGCCATGCCCCAGCAGACGAGCAAAACATACAAGCTCACCAGCACGCAGAGCCAGTAGAGCGTTTTCCGCAGGGTAAGCAGTCTCGGACGCCGTGCGGTCGGGGCGCGAACCGTTGCCACGCGCAGGACGCTGGCCGGGTCGAGTCGGCGAGCGGCCACGGAAAGCGGGCCTGCGTGCGGCATGGTAGTGACGCTCCTCACGTTCAAAAGACGGTGTAGATGAACGGCGCTGCCGCACTGCTCGACAGCAGCCATAGCACGCCCAGCAGCAGTAGTACGGCAACCAGGGGCAGGAGCCACCACTTGCGATTCTCGCGGAAATAGTCCCAGAGCTCGGCCGGCAACGAATCAGGGCATTGCCTCGCGGCAGCTTCCAGGTCCGGGCGCGTCGCTTCGTTGGGTTCGGTCATCACATTTCACCCTCATCAATACTGGCGGAAATAGGCGGCGACGTTTTGCGACTGCGGTTTCGTCGCCCAGTAGGTCTGCCGTTCGGGCTGCCTCCGAAGTCCGAGCGCGTCGCGGCCGATCAGGCGAAACCACAGTCCCAGTGGAGTGAACAGCCCGAAATACACGAGCGACAGGACCAGATTGGAAACGCACCAGCGCAGCGGAAAAGTGAGCATCAACCAGCCCACGAACAGCGGTCGCACCCGCTGCGGACGCACCAGACCCCACGCACCCACGCCGAGCAGCAACGCCAGCGCAAGCACTCCTGGCGCGGACGGCGACGACCAGTCCTGTTGCCAACCCGCGCCCAGGCTGATGAGCACGCAAAGCAGGGAAAACTGCCGCAACGTGCGCGGCGACGGCTGGCGGGGAATATCGGACCAGTTCATGGCGTCACCTGTCGCGGAAGCCATTCAAACGCGCAGAGCCAGCAGGCTGAATACCGATCAATCGAGTTGAAATTGATTCAGGTATTGCTCACGAGCCTCGGTAGTCGCATGCGAGTCCAGGTCGGACTTGTGAATCAGGAAGTCGCCCAGCACCAGGGCATCCAGGTCGGTCGCCAGAAAGCAGCGGATCGCGTCGCTCGGCGTGCAGACAATGGGTTCGCCGCGGACATTGAAGCTGGTGTTGACCAGCAGCGGGCAGCCGGTCAACGCATGAAAGGCCCGCAGCAGGCCGTGAAAGCGCGGGTGGCGCTCCTCATCCACCGTCTGCACACGGGCGCTGTAGTCGATGTGCGTCACCGCTGGAATCGTGGAGCGGACCACGTTGACCCGACGGCACAGGTCCGGGTCGCCGTGCATTACCTCTTGTTCAGCCAGCGAAAGTGACACTCGATACTTCGGCCGCACGGGAGCGACCAGCAGCATGTAGGGGCTTTCCTGGTTGGTCTCCAACTCAAACCAGTCCGCGGCGTGTTCGCGCAGCACGGCGGGCGCGAAGGGTCGAAAGCTCTCGCGAAACTTGATCTTCAGGTTCATGGCGGCCTGCATTTTCGGCGAACGCGGGTCGCCGAGAATGCTGCGCGAACCGAGCGCGCGCGGGCCGTACTCCATCCGCCCCTGGAACCAGCCGACGACCTTGCCGTCGGCGAGTAGCTGGGCGGTACGTGTGCATAGGTCTTGTTCGCTGCGTGCCGGCCGCACGGGTAGTTCCGCCCGCAAGAGTGCTTGTTCGATCTCGGCGGAACCGAACTCCGGCCCGAGCAAGCTGCCCTGCTGCGCGTCCGGCCACAATGGAATGCGTGGACGATTGAGCAACTGGTGCCAGACGAACAGGGCGGCACCGAGGGCACCCCCGGCGTCGCCGCTCGCGGGCTGAATCCAGATGTCGTCGAAAGGGCCTTCGCGGAGCAGTTTGCCATTGGCCACGCAATTGAGTGCGACGCCGCCCGCCAGCACGAGTTGCTTCAGGCCAGTTTGCCGATGCACCTCGCGGCCGATGCGCAGCAGCACGACTTCGGTCACCGCCTGAATGCTGGCCGCCAGGTCGAAGTGCCGCTGCACGAGGTCCGCTTCCGGCAGCCGAGGCGATCCGCCGAACATCTGATGAAAGCGGCGATTGGTCATCGTCAGCCCCTGGCAGAAGTTGAAGAACTTCGTGTTGAGCCAGAAACTGCCGTCCTCCTTGAGATCGAGAAGATGGCGGCGAATCGTCTCGACGTAAATCGGGCGGCCATAGGGTGCCAGTCCCATGAGCTTGTACTCGCCGCTGTTCACCTTGAAGCCGCAATAGTAGGTGAAGGCCGAGTACAGCAGGCCCAGTGAATGAGGAAACTGCAAATGCTGCAACAGGCGTAGGCGATTGCCTTCGCCCGCGCCGAATGCGGTCGTCGTCCATTCGCCGACGCCGTCGAGCGTTAGTATCGCGGCTTGCTCGAAAGGGCTCGGGAAGAAGGCACTGGCAGCATGGCTTTCGTGGTGATCGAGGAAGACCAGTCGCGTGCGCGCGTGCGCGGGGAACTCTCGGCGCAAGCGCCGCCGCAGGCCGAGTTTTTCCGTCAGCCAGGTCGGCATGGCGCGCTGAAAACTGCGCAGCCCGGCGGGAACAAAGGCCAGGTACGTTTCGAGCAAGCGGTCGAACTTCTGGAAGGGCTTTTCGTAGTAGACGACGTAGTCGATTCGTTCCGGAGAGAGACCCGCTTCGCGCAGGCAATAGGCAATGGCTTCGCGAGGATAGGCGGCGTCGTGCTTCTGGCGGCTGAACCGTTCCTCCTGGGCAGCCGCCACGATGCGGCCGTCAACCACCAGGGCCGCAGCGCTATCGTGATAGAATGCGGAAATACCGAGCACAGAGGTCATCAGGGCGTCCTCCAGCGAGCCTCGCGGCTTAGGCGCGATGGGTTCGCAGGCTGGGGCAATCTCGATGGCGCACACGGGTGTGGCGGTAGAAAGTAGCCCGCGACCTGAAACCGAACAAGCGCGGTTTCGCGGCGCGGCAAGCTCGGTCGAACGGGTAAGCTGACCAGCTTGGCGCGCCAGGCGCGCTGCCGTCGCCGCCAGGTGGGCGTCACGCGGGCAAGAACCCCTTGCCTGACAGCCGTTCCGGGCCCTACATTCACCTCATGCCATACCCAATTTTCGACCGCAGCCGTTTGCGCATTCAACCGCTGGCCAATCGCCGGCACGACATCGACCTGTCCACGGTCTTACCGCTGGACACGCCGCCACCGGATTTTCAGCATGAAGCCATCCCCGCGCTAGGCCGGCGATTGGTCGAGGCTCGGCAGCGCGGCGCGGCCCGCATGCTGCTCATGGGCGCGCACGTCATCCGCGCGGGCGTTTCGCGTTACCTGATCGATCTGATGGAGCGTGGACTCATCAACCACATTGGTATGAACGGGGCTGGACCGATCCACGACTGGGAACTGGCCCTGATCGGCGCCACCACCGAAAGCGTGGCGCGCTACGTCTCTAGCGGCGAGTTCGGCCTCTGGCAAGAAACCGGCCGGATGAACGATGCGATTCGCGCTGGAGCGGACCTGGGCCTGGGGCTGGGCGAAGCGCTGGGGCAGGCGATCCAGGACGGCCCGTTCCCGCACAAGGCAGTCAGCGTGCTGGCGGCGGCTTATCGGCTGCGGGTGCCGGTGACCGTGCATGTCGGCATCGGTTACGACATCCTCCACGAGCATCCCAACTGCGACGGCGCGGCGCTGGGACAGACCAGCTATCGCGATTTCCTGGTGCTGGCCGAGACCGTTCGCCAGCTCGAAGGCGGCGTGATGCTCAACTTCGGCTCGGCCGTCATGGGGCCGGAAATCTATCTCAAAGCGCTGGCGATGGCGCGCAATGTCGCTCATCAGGAAGGCGGCGGCATCAAGCACTTCACCACGGGAGTCTTCGACCTGGTGCCATTGACCGGCGACACCCGCCAGCAGGCACCCAAGAGCGACCCGCGCTACTACTATCGGCCCTGGAAGACCATCCTGGTTCGCACCGTGGCGGACGGCGGCGAAAGCTACTACGTCCAGGGCGACCACCGGCAGACCGTGCCGGCGGTCTATCACGCGGCGCTTCAAGCGGAATCGGTTTAGCCGTAAGCGAGTTGAGT
>JAEUIF010000189.1 GCA_016795185.1 Planctomycetia bacterium
CAAAGGCGAGCGCTGGTCAACAGCGCTCGCCTTTGGCTCGCGGCTAAACGTCGTTTCACAAGGAGGTTTTATGATCCGTCGCCTGCCGGCCGTCCTGGCCCTGGTGCTGCTCGCCCCCCCTGCCCTGGCCTGTACCCTGTGCCCGAACCTCCAGGCGACGCCGACGCTGCGCAAGACGCTGGGCGACAGCAAGCTGGTCCTCTACGGCACCCTCAAGAACCCCAAGCTCAACGCCGCCACCAACACCGGCACCGTGGACCTGGAGATTGAAAACGTCCTGAAGAACGATCCCTTTGTCACCGGCAAGAAGACCGTGACGCTCAACCGCTACATTCCGGTAGATCCGAAGAACCCGCCGCGCTACCTGGTCTTCTGCGAAGTGGACAACGGCAAGCTCGATCCGTATCGCGGCGTCGAGTTGAAGTCGAACGCGGCAGTCGATTACGTGCGCGGCGCATCCGCCCTGAATCCCAAGGACCCCAGCGCCGCCCTGCTCTACTTCTTCCGCTACATCGACCACGGCGACCCCGAGATCGCCAACGACGCCTTCCTGGAGTTCGCCAAGGCGGACGACCGGGAAGTCGGCGAGGTGGCCAAGAAACTCGACCCGGAGAAGATGCGGAAGCTGCTGAACGACCCGCAGACGCCGCCCGCGCGCATCGGCCTTTATGCCTTCCTCCTCGGCGCTTGCGGCGGCGACAAGGAAGCGGCCCAGCTGCGTTCGATGCTCGACAAGCCGAGCGAGAAAGCACGCGAAGCCATCGACGGCATCCTCGCGGGCTACATCCAGCTGCGGCCCCGCGAAGGCTGGCAGCTGGCCGGCGACATGCTCAAGGACACCAAGGAACGTTCGATCATCGACCGCACGCGCATCATCCAGACATTGCGCTTCTATCACGGCTGGAAGCCGAAGGAATCGAAGCCGGAAGTCCTGACGGCCATGAAGTCGGCACTGGGCACCGACCTGGCCGACCTGGCGCTCGAAGACCTGCGCAAGTGGGAATGGTGGGAGGAAACCGCCACGGTGCTGTCGCTCTACGGCAAGAAAGGTTACGAGGCCCCGCTGATGCGACGGGCCATTATCCGCTACGCGCTGAACTGTCCCCGGCCCGATGCGGCGGAGTTCATCAAGGAACGCCGGGCCAAGGAAGCCGACCTCGTCAAGGAGGTCGAGGACAACCTGAAGTTCGAGAAGATCAAGTAACACAACGCACCGACTCCCCTCTCCCCTGGCGGGAGAGGGACGGCGCTGATTTCAAGCCCACGGGTAACAGCCCGTGGGTTTTTCACTGGATCAACGATGCCAACCAACGACCTTCGCGAATTGCTGGAACAGGTCCGCACCGGGGCCATCTCGGTCGAGGCGGCCACGGCGCACCTGGCCGCGCCGCCGGTGGCCGAGCTGGAGTTCGCCCGCGTCGATCTGCACCGCCGGGACCGCTGCGGTTATCCCGAGGTCATCTTCTGTCAGGGCAAGACCTGCGAATGGATGGGAGCGGTGGTGCAGAAACTGGTCGAAGCGAACCAGGATTGCCTGGCCACGCGCGTCAGCGACGAGCAAGCCCTCTACCTGGCCGAGCACTTTGCCGCCGGCCAGCAAGACCGGCTGGCCCGCACCTTCTGGCTGCCCGCCGGCCCCCCGGCCCCGCCGCAGGGCCAAGTGGTAGTCATCACCGCCGGCACCGCCGATTTGCCGGTGGCGCACGAAGCGCTGGTGACGGCCCGCGCTCTGGGCGCGGATGCCAGCCTGCTGGCCGACGTGGGTGTGGCCGGCATTCACCGCCTGTTGCGGCATCGCGAGCGTTTCGCCACGGCGGATGCCATCGTGGTCGTCGCCGGCATGGACGGCGCGCTGCCCAGCGTGGTGGGCGGCCTGGTCAGTTGCCCGGTCATCGCGGTGCCGACGAGTGTCGGCTACGGCGCTGCCTTCGCGGGCGTGGCCCCGCTGCTGACGATGCTCAACGCTTGCTCCGCGAACGTGGTGGTCGCCAACATCGACGCCGGCTTCAAGGGCGGCTACGTGGCGGCGCTGATCGCGCGGCGGAAGACGACGGCCGAACGAACTGGTCAATAAGTCCCTGTAATCGCCTGTCAACAGTTGTGGCGACACACCGACAGATACCGCGAAGCGGTTACACTCCACAGCCCAGGGTCGCGCAGCGCACCCTGGGTTGACAGTGTCCAACATGGCCCTACCCCGAAGGGGGTTGTACAAAGAGAGGTCGCCCGTGTCACAATCTCTCACACAGCTATACCTGCACGTGATCTTCTCGACGAAAGGCCGCCGACCGTTTCTCCAGGACCGTGAATTACTCGGCCGTGTGCATGCTTACCTCGTCGGCGTTTGTCAGAACCTCGAATCGCCATCGCTTGTGGTCGGCGGCGTGGCGGATCACGTACATCTGCTTTGTCGCCTCGGAAAAACCTGCACCATCGCCGACCTGATCCGCGAGCTGAAACGCGAATCGTCGAAGTGGATCAAGACGCTGGCGTCGGACTTGACTGACTTTTCCTGGCAGAGCGGCTATGGGGCTTTTTCAATCAGTCCCGGACATGTGGAACCCTTGAAACGCTACATCGCGGGCCAGGAAGCGCATCATCGTCGGGAGACGTTTCAGGAGGAGTTTCGGCGTATTTGTGCCCTTTGTGGCGTGGCCCTGGACGAGCGCTATGCGTGGGATTGATAGCTCGCCTTGTAGTACCCCTGCGGGGTACGCTAGTCCTGCTTTCTCTGTTACCCAGGGTGCGCTGCGCGACCCTGGGCTGTGGAGTATAACCGCTTCGCGGTAGAAAGACCTGGGCTCGTCTCACGCGAACCAAGAATCGTTACGCACTGCTGGTCAATCAAGGACACTCTCCATGCCCCCATCCCACCGCATCTACGTCGGCACCATCGGCGAGGGACTCTGGCGCAGCACCGACGGCGGCGAGACCTTTCGCCGCGCCAGCGACGGCATGTTTGTGGAATGCCATGTGCGGGCGCTGGTCGTCCACCCGCGCGAACCGCGCACCCTGTTCCTCGGCAGCGAGCAGGGATTGTTCAAATCCACGGACGGCGCGGATTCCTGGCACCGCGTCGAGTCGCCGTTGAACGGCAAGCAAATCTGGTCGCTGCTGCTCCTGCCGAGCAATCCCGACGTGATCCTGGCCGGTACCTGCCCCCCTGCCCTCTTTCGTTCGGCGGACGGCGGTAAAACCTGGACCGAACCGGCCACGCGCTTCGTGCAGGAATGCCCGCGCATCATCTACAACCGCGTGACGACCCTGCTCGCGGACCCCGCCGACGCGCAAACGGTCTGGTGCGGTGTGGAGATCGATGCCCTCTGGCTCAGCCGCGATGCGGGCCAGACCTGGGAGCCGCGCGGCCAGGGGCTCAGCTCGCGCGACATTCACAGCTTGGCCATCGTCAACGGCAACGGCAACGGCCGAGGCAAGCACCTGGTCGCCAGCACGAACAACGATGTAAACCTGAGCCGCGACGACGGGCAGACCTGGCAGCCGCAAAAGGTCGGCGACGTGCTGCCCTGGAACTATTGCCGGGCGCTGGCGCAGCAGTGCGGTCGGCCGGACGTGCTCCTGATGGGCAACGGCGACGGCCCGCCCGGCAGCGTCGGCGCGGTGGCCCGTTCGACGGACGGCGGCCAGACCTGGCACACAGCGACGATGCCCGGCCGGTCGAATAGCACCATCTGGAATTTCGCGGTGAACTTTGCTGATCCCGAGTTGGTCTACGCTTCGAGCGTGGCAGGAGAAATCTATCGCTCAACCGATGGCGGTGCGAGTTGGAGCAAGCTGGCGCGCGAGTTCGGTGAGATTCGTGCTTTGGCGTGGACCCCCGAGTAGCAGAACTTCACATGATCCAAAGAAAAAGCCCCAGGACAGCCCGCTACGGAGTTGCGGACCATCCTGGGGCTGATTGTTCCTGAGAAGTGCCGGGCGACCGACGACGGGCGTTGCGCCGGTCGGCCCGACACCTCGAGTTTTCAGCGGTCGTCGGCCGGCGGCAGCATCAACGGATTGTCCGAGGCCGGCGCGGGCGCGGCATTCATCTCGACGGCCGGCGCCGACACGGGCAACTCGGGCGCGGGCGGCGTGGCCTGCATCACGGGCGGCAGTTCCGGAGCCGCCGGCGGCAGTTCGACCGGCGTGCGCGTGGACGACGGCACTTCGTGATACTGCGTTTCGACCTGCGTCGGCTGCGTGGGCATCACCGGGACCGGGGCGCTGGTTTCCACCGGCGGCAAGGTCGCTTCCGTGGCGGGCGGCAGCATCGGCGTCCGGGCCGGCATCGGCGTGGTGTTGCCCGGCGTGGTCGCGATCGGCGCGGGCGCGGCGGAGGGCGTGTCGAGGTCCGCGCCGGTGCGTTCGGGCATCATCGGCCGCGATTCGATCGCCGCTTCGTTCTCCGCCGGCCAGCTGCGCATCGGGGCCG
This sequence comes from Planctomycetia bacterium, assembly GCA_016795185.1. Classification (GTDB taxonomy): domain Bacteria; phylum Planctomycetota; class Planctomycetia; order Gemmatales; family Gemmataceae; genus JAGVLI01. The sequence goes on from JAEUIF010000189.1 coordinate 4,433, forward strand.
GCTGCGTGTTCGAGGCCGGCGTGACCGTGGTCGTCGCGGGCGTCTGGCTCGCGATCGGGCTGGCGCTGGTCGGGACGTCATGCACCGGGGCCGGTTGGGGCGGCGGCGACACCGCGATCGGCGCGGGCGCCTGCGGCAGTTGCGCCGAGTGGGTAGCCGGTGTTTCGATCCGAGTCTGCGTCGGCGGGTTGTACCAGTTGCCGGCCTGCGCGCCAGGCGGCGGTGTGGCGGGCTTGTAGACTGCCGTCGGCGCGTGGCCGCCGTGCGAGCAGTTCGTGCCATCGCAGATTGGCGGCAGCTTGCGTCTCTGGGCCGCCACATCGCAATTGGCGTCCTTGCAGCCCCACGAGCAGCAGTTCTTGCAGCCGGTCAGCGCCAGGCTGGCCGCCAGCATTCCCAACAGTGCGAGCACCGGCCGGGTAGTCATCGCTCCCCCTCTCCGCTTGGAATTGATTGATGCCGCAGCCATCGCGCGGTGCATCTCCCCCGGCGCCGCCGATTGCTGTGCGAATTGGCTACTTTGGTTGAATTCGGGGCGGGACCATAACCAGGGTGCCCTGCCCCGTCAAGAGCAGAAATCCGCGTGGAAGCCGTCCCGTCCGGCAGCGGACGATTGCAACCGCGGCCCACCCCCGGTAGCCTGGGTTACCGGCGACCTGCCGTTCGCTCCGGCCCAAACTTCAGACCTTTCGGGCCGCTGGAGCGTACTGATTGCAGAGCATCAGGCAAGTGGGAGGATCGAACCGTGCCCTCGACATTGGTGACTGCCCTGAACATGGCGCGGTCGCGCCGCATGAAATTCCTCCTGGTGGCCAAGGGCACCGAGGCCAGCCGGCTGCTCCTGGCGCCAGGCAAGGTCAAGAACGAGGAAGTCAAGGAGGCCATGACCGAGACCAAGGGCCGGGTGATCGCGCGCGGCGAGTGTTACCGCAACGGCAAGCTCATGGTCTTCGAGTGCCTCGCCAAGCCGCCGACGACGCTCAAGAACCTGCTGATGAAGACCATCCGCACGGACGCCAAGATGTCGCTGCTGGTGCAGGCCCGTCACGCCGCCGAGGTCGCTTCCGAGCAGGAAGAGATCGCCAAGAACCGCGTCGAACTGGTGGACCGCGTCAAGCGCATCAGCGAGTTGATGAAGGATCTGAAGGGCAAGGTCGAAGCCGAGGAATGGAACGGCTGGAATGACATCCGTACCAACGCCGTCAAGGAAGCCCGCGATACCAAGGGCACCGACTGGTCCAAGGTCCTGGGCGCTCTGGAAGAACTCGAAAAGGAACTGGAAACCGCCGCTCTCGAAACCGCCGGCGACACCGAGGCCGAGCAGAAGCTCCGCGAGCGCCAGGAGGAAGCCGTTGAGG
>JAEUIF010000194.1 GCA_016795185.1 Planctomycetia bacterium
TAACGCCCCTCCGGGGCTCAAACAACGTGATGTGCAGTCCCTTCGCTGGCAATTCAAAGTTTCCTTGAAAATCTTGGCCCTCGTTCTCCGGAAACTCGATGTGCTGGTGTGCAGAGGCCGCTGCCGCGAAGGTCCATCGAGCGTGAAGGAGACTGGTGATGCGTGTACTGTCCGCGACCCTGGGCGTTTTTCTGGCCGGCTCCGTGCTGGTCAGCGGAGCAGAGTTGATCCCTGGTGGCGAGACCGCCCGCAAGTCCGTCGAGGCGCGGCGCGGCAAGACGGCGCTGTCGAAACTGGCGGCGTCGATGAAGCCCGGCACCTGGGCTGAGTTGAAGACGGAGATGCCCAAGGGACTCTGGTCTTCTCCGCTCGTCGATGGCGGGCGCAACAAGGGCGGCGCGGGCGGCCTGCACATCGCCGGCTGGACCGACGACGCCCACTGGGATAGCCGTACCGGCCAGTTCCTGTACATGGGCCTGCGCCAGACGCGCCAGTTCATCGCCTACTCGGAAGAAAAGAATGCCTGGCGCGCCATCGAGTTGGACCGCAAGAGCGATAATCCTGTGTTTCAAACCGACTACGGCCATATCTACGGCACCAATGGCTTCGACCACGAGCGTGGCCGTTTCTATCACCTGCACCGCGACTTCAAGGACCTCAAGGGCGGCATCTCCTACTTCGACACAGCCACGGAAAAGTGGACCAAGCTGCCGCCGAAACCGCCCACCAGCGGCGGTATGGCGCTCGAATACAGCGGCGCGCAGGACGGTCTGCTGCTGCTCGGCAAGCAAGCCTGGTTCTTCAGCAATCAGCGGCAGAAGTGGGAAGACCTGGGCAGCAGCCCGGTGGATGGCTACCACAGCCTGATGCGGTGGAATCCCTATCGCCAGGAAATCCTCATGGCCGGCGGCAACAATGGCCGGCAGGTCGTCGCCCGTTTCACCAAGGCCGGCAAGATCGAACGCTTGAAGGATGCGCCCGTGAACCTGAGCGTCCACGACCTCCTGACCGTGGATCCGCTGTCGGGGCGCTACCTCATCCTGGGCTTCAACGAGGACAAGAAAACGGAAGCGTTCGAGTTCGACAGCGACCAGAACGAATTTCGCCCGGCGGCAGCGCTGGCGGGGCAGTGGCCGTTCAACCGCTACGCCATGCCGGTGGTCGCCTTCATTCCCGAATACGGGGTGACCATGTGGGCCGAGCAGAAGGTTTACCTGTACAAGCACGACGCGGCCCGGACCAAGGAGGCCAAGTGATGCGTGCAGTAACGGGTCTACTGTGCGTCTGGTTCGCGGTCGGCACGGCGGCCGCGCAGGAACGAGTCGTGCCGAAGGAAGCCAAGGGCGGTTCCCGCATCGGCGCGATGTGGGAAGACGTGCCGGAGGGGTTCCGGAACACCAAGTTCCCCGACTGGCCCGTGCCGACCGACCTGAAGCAATGGACGGAGCAGGACCGGGCGGCGACGCGGGCCATCCTGGTGCGGTTGCTGGGCGACCTGCCGGCGCGGCCCGATCCGAAGCGGGTCAAGGTCGTCGGCCGCGAGCAGCACGACGGCTACACGCTGGAGCGCTTCGAGTTTCACAACGGCGTCGATACGGTGGTGCCCGGCATTCTGCTGATCCCCGCCGGTTTGAAAGGCCCCGCGCCGACCGTCATCGCCCTGCACGGCCATAACAGCTCGAAGGAGACAGTCTGCACGGATGAAACGAAGCCGCAGTTCATCGGCCCGCTGCTGGCGCGCAAGGGCTACGTGGTCGCGGCCATCGACGCCTACTTCAACGGCGACCGCGTCGGCCGCGGCCCGCGCGGCGAGCGCGAGAACAAGTTGCAGCAGGAAAGCTCGCTGTTCAAGCTCAACCTCTGGCTGGGCCGGACCCTGTGGGGCATGATGCTCCGCGACGAGCAATGCCTGCTGGATTACCTGGAAACGCGGCCGGAAGTGGATCGCAAGCGCATCGCCGCCACTGGCATGAGCATGGGCTGCGTGCGCGCCTCGTGGCTCACCGCGCTGGACGACCGCATTCACGCGCACGTCGGCGTCTGCTGTTTCACGCGCTACACGAACCTGATCGCGCACGGCCGGCTCAACGCGCATGCCGTGTATTTCTTCGTCCCCGGCATGCTGGCTCACTTCGACACGGAAGCCCTCTACGCCCTGTGCGCGCCCCGGCCGATGCTGATGCTCTCGGGCGACGAGGACGGTGTGGCGCCGGTGTCGGGGGTCGAAGTGCTCGAAGCCAAGCAGGCGAAACTGTACGCCCTCTACGGTCAGCCCAGGAACTTCCGCAGCGTGGTCTACCAGGGAACGGGGCACGAATATCTGCCGGAGATGAAGGCGGAGATGATCGCCTGGTTCGAGCGGCACCTGCGTTGAATCGGCATGCGCTACTTGGTGCAACAGTAAGAGACTACGAGTTCAGCGCTAGTGCATCGTCAAATAAGATGTTGCCCGAAGGAATGATGGGTGGCACGTCCCTCGGTACTCCG
>JAEUIF010000216.1 GCA_016795185.1 Planctomycetia bacterium
ACGGCTTGGCGTGGGCATGGGAACCCTGTGCGGTCTCCATGCCCACGCCAAGCCGTGGGCACGGCACCCAAGTCTCCCCTTGAGCAAGATGTCTCTTGCATCTGCACTGGCGCTGCCTGTCGGGCTGGAATGCCGCACGTACTTTGGCACCCAGCGAAAGCTACTGAAAAATCGACGGCCGTCGGCATCCCTGGGCTTCTCCAGATTGCCGGGTCGTTGTTACCGGCTTTCCCCATGTTTCCCATCAGCTCCGGGTTAGTCCTCCAGCCGTTTTGTCCGCTCCCCGTGCATTCGCTAGATACCCAGCCTGGAGAACGTCGATGACAACGTTGCCTGCCCGCGATGCCGCACCTCGAGTTTCTCGCCCGTCCACCCAACTTCCCACGCCGGGCAGCCACAGCTGCCCGGCGGTTCGCGATGGTCGTCAAGGAGGATGACATGCGTGCATCAGTTTGGAGCGCGCGGCTGGCCTGGGCGCTGTGCGCCGGTGCTGGCCTGTGCGCCGGCAGCGCCTCCGCGCAGCTGCCCAGCACCCCGCAAGCCCCCGCCAAGCTCACGGACCCGGCTCCGAAAGCCTTCGAGCCGAAGGCCGCCGATCCGGCCGCGGCTCCCGCGATCCCCGACATGTTCGGCGCGGGCTCGCCCTACGATTCGGGCGACCTCGGCGGCGGCGCGCTGTCCACGATGGACAGCGCCGTCGGTTATGTGGACAGCGCCATTCCCGCCAGCCAGTTCCGGCTGCGCACCGACGCCGCCTGGCGCAACAACCGTCCCACACGCGCCGAGTTCTTCTATCCGCAGTATCAGCCAGGCGGCCCCGGTCTGCCGGCCCCCGATTCGAGCATCGATTACCAGATCGTCAGCGCGTACCTCGAAGGCGCGCTGAACCCCGATTTCTCGATCTTCGTGGAAGCGCCGTTCCGCTTCATCAACCCGACCATCAACGACAACTCGGCGGGCTTCAGCGACCTGCAAGTGGGCTTCAAGTATGCCCTGCTGACCTGCCCCGATTCAGTGACGACCTTCCAGACGCGCCTCTCGTTCCCCACGGGCGACGCCGACCGCGGCCTGGGCAATCACCTGTACACGGTCGAGCCGGCCCTGCTGTCCTACAACCAGCTGTCTGACCGGCTGCGGGTGGAAAGCGAACTGCGGCTGTGGGTGCCGATCGACGGCACCAGCTTCGCCGGCCCGGTGCTGCGCTACGGCATCGGTATCAGCTTCGGCGAGCGCAACCCGGACGATTTCTGGATCGCTCCGGTGGTCGAGCTGGTGGGCTGGACGGTCCTCGGCGGCAGGGAATCGGTCTCGCCGTCGCCGTCGCCGCGCTTCGTCGCGGATGCGTGCGGCGATACCATCGTCAACGCCAAGTTCGGCGTGCGCATGGGCCTGGGCAACCTCTTTGACATCTACACCGGCTACGGGCGCGCCCTGACCGGCGAAGTCTGGTACAAGGACGTCTGGCGCACGGAACTGCGCATCGGGTTCTGAGGTGCGCTGGGGAATCGAAAGTCACTCCGGGTGCCATGCCCACGCCAAGCCGTGGGCATGGCAACCAAGTTTTCGGGCAGTGGTTGAGGTGTCCGGCGCTTCGGGTGCGGCTTCGCGAGTACGTTCGACGCCCGCCACCAGCGGCGGATTGGGGTCTATCTCGCCCACGGAACCGCACGCGGCAGCACCGAAATGGTCCGCACAGCGGACCCTACGAATTTCGTAGGGTCCGCTGTGCGGACCGTTCCCACACGGCCGCAAACTGCTCTACTGCCAGGGGGCCGCGCTGATTACAATTCCGCCCGGAACCGGCTTCCCGGCCGCGACACCTCTCTGGCGTTACCTCGGCTGCACTGAAGAGGCTCTTTCCGTGGCTTTCCCAGTTTGCCTGACCAGGCTGCTCATCCAGGCGGGGTTGGCCCGTTATCTGCCCCACTGGCAGCGTCTGGCCGACGGCGGCAGTGCGTTTCTCGAATGCTACAGCGACCGCCTGCTGTCCGGACTGCATACGCCCGTCGCCGACCTGCTCTCGCTCCAGCAATGCGCCGCCAGCGACCTGATCGACCTGGCCACGCCCGTGCCGGCCTGGGACTTCCTGCCTTCGTGCAGCACCAAGTTGCCCGCCGATCGGCGCGGCATGCCGAGTCCCGCCGGATTGCCCGAGTTGCAGCAGGCCGTGGCCGACAAGCTGTCGGCCGATCACGAGCTCGCCTGGCAGCCAACGGGCGAGGTGCTGATCACCGCGGGCGTCAGCGGGGCGTTCAATCTGGTCCTGGATGCTCTGCTCAATCCAGGCGGTCGAGTCGTGCTGTTTGCGCCCGCCGCGCCGCTATATCAGTTCGCGGTCGCCCAGCGACGGGGGCGCATCCGCTGGGTGCCGACCTGGATCGAGGACGGCTTCATCCGCTACGACCCGCGCCGCCTCATCGACCGCTTGCGCCATAGCCGGCTGATCGTCCTCAACGCTCCCGCGAATCCGACCGGCGGGTTGTTCCGGCCCGAAGACCTGGAGCAAATTGCCTGGTGGGCGCACCGCTTCGACACGCTCATCTTCAGCGACGATGTAGCCCACGATTGCTGCGACGAACTGCGACCCGCGAGCATCGCGGCGCTGCCCCGCGCCCGCGAACGCACCCTGCTGGCCGGCAGTCCGAGCAAGAGCCATGCCCTGACCGCGGCGCGCGTCGGCTGGCTGGCAGGGCACCGCTGCCTGCTGCGGCCGTGCCTGTTGTCCACCGTGCTACAGTCGCAGGCGGTGCCCGTGTTGTCGCAGCAGCTGGCGCTGACGGCGTTGCGGCTTGGCGCTGAGGTCTCGCGGCCGATGCACGCCGAACTGGCGAGCCGTCGCCGTTATTCCTTCGAGCGGTTGCACGGCATGGGCTTGCGACCGGAATGGCCGGCGGGCGGACACTGGCACTGGGTTCCCGTCAGCGGCTTCGGGCTGGATGGGCAGCAATTCGCCGACCAGCTGGCCGCCGACCGCAAAGTCCTGGTCTGGCCGGGCCGGCATTTCGGCCCAGGCGGCGAAGATCACATCCGTATCAGCTTCGCCGGCGACGAGGGCCGGCTGCGCCTGGGATTGCAGCGGCTGGCCGATTTCGTGGGCCGGCGGCAAGCTGCCGAACCCACCGAAGTACGCAAACGAGCGGCCTGAAGCGCCGCTGGTCCGCCACGGTGCCGCGTGGCGGAGTGGCGGAGCCAGCAGTCGCTCTCTCCACCGGTTCGCGACGCTTTGGAGACGCGTTGAGCCTCAACGCTTCTCCGAAAGCGGGTGGCACGTCCCTCGGTACTCCGAGGGCGTGGTGGAGCGACTCGCACGCCCTCGGAGTACCGAGGGACGTGCCACCCACGTCTCGGTTTGGCGACCGGTCACTGGCACCGAACCGAGTATTGCCGTTTATGCGGAATCTCCCGGTGCGGCCTTTCGTAACCGACAGGCAGTCTGCCGAATTTCTCAAGGTGGATTGACGGAACGCCGGTCAGGCGTCATGCTTTACACAGACCGAACGCTCGGCCCATCTTTCCCATCGTTGCCGGAGATTCATCCGATGCGCGGCCATCTGCTCGGCTTCGCGGCCCTCGTCACCGGACTGATCCTGACCGCCGCCGGTTCCAGCGCCGGCCAGGACGAAGCCGCCCCCGAGTACCCGAAGGTCGGGTCCACCGTGCCCGGTCCGTTCCACGTGCTGAACTACAATGGCGATCGCAAGGGCCGCTATCACTGCCTGATCTGCCGGAATTCCACGCGGCCGGTGGCGGCCATCCTCGCCCGGCTGCGCTCCGGAGCGGACGACGGCTTGAAGCAACTGGAGCCGGGCGAACCGCTGGCCAAGCTCATCAAGGCGCTGGACGCCATCAACGACAAGAACCCCGACGCCTACCTCGGCACCTTCGCGGTTTTCGTCGGCGAGCAGGAAAAGGGCGCGACGGAGGACGATCAGGAAGCGGTGCGGGCCAAGCTGGAAGCCTTGACCAAGGAAGCCGGCCTGAAGCAGTTCGTGTTCGGCTGGGACGGCAAGACCGAATCCAAGAACTACTTTGCCGATCCCAAGGACGACGGCAGCAAGGGCCTGAAGTGGGGCGAACCAGGCATCCGGGTGCTGCTGTACAACAACCACAAGATCCTCGAAGCGCACGACTTCACCAAGGACAAGCCGCTCACCGACAAGGACGCCGAGGCCATCGCGGCCTCGTACGCGAAGCTGGTGCCGCCGCCGTTCATCAATCGCAAGAAGCCGAAGCCGGATTATTGAGAATCAGTTCTGAAGCCCCT
>JAEUIF010000236.1 GCA_016795185.1 Planctomycetia bacterium
CTCGCAGCTCCACAACGTTTGGGTGCCATGCCCACGGCTTGGCGTGGGCATGGGACGCTTGCGGGTTTCCATGCCCACGCCAAGCCGTGGGCATGGCACCCGGCGGGGTTTATCCCCACCGGGTGCCATGAAGTCACCGGCGCTTCAACGGCCGGGATCAACCCCGCCGCTCGCCAGAAACGCGCCAGTCGTTTAGGATGGCAGGAGAAGCAGCGCGCTCCCGCGCTTGTCGTTGCGTTCGAGAAAGGACGGAAACGCCGTGAACCGCCGCATTCTGATCCAGGTCACCGCGCCCGCGGCCGTCATCGGCTTGCTGCTGTTCGCCGGCTGCCTGCTCAGCGCCTGGCTGGTGGGGCAGTTGCAGAGCAACCGGGCTATTCTCCTGTCGCGCATCGTCACCAGCCTGGAAGCCTGCCAGGAGATGGAGATTCACCTGCGGCGGCTGCGCTTCCTCTGCTTCGTCTACCTGCTCGACCCCGACCAGACCCTGCTGGAGGAAATCCAGCAGGTCAACGTCATGTTCCGCGATTCCTTGCAGCGTGCCGAGCAGTCGGCCTACTGGCCGGAGGAGGAAGTCTACTTGCAGCAGATCGACGCGGGCTACACGCGCTACCAGCAGGAGTTCGAGCGCCTGCGCGCCGAGGTCGGCCGCAGCGGCCCGCGGCGCAACTACCGCGAGCTGGCCTACGCCAACCCCATCCGGCACGTCATCGAGCCGTGCGACCGGCTGCTACGCTTCAACAAGGACATGATGCAGGAAACCTCGCAAGCCAGCGACCACACCAACCAGGTGCTCTGGCTGGTGCTGGCCGCACTGGGGCTGGTCGGCCCGGCCAGCGGGCTGCTGGTCGGCTTCGGCATGGCGCGCGGCCTGAGCCGGTCGATCTACCAGCTGAGCGTCCGCGTCCATGACGTGGCCCGCAAGCTCGATCAGGACGTCGGTTCCGTCAGCGTGGCGGCGGAGGGCGACCTCGACGCGCTCGACCGCCAGTTGCAGCAGGTGATCCCGCGCGTCGAAGCCGTAGCCCAGCGCTTGCAGCAGGAGCAGCGCAAGGTGCTGCACGCCCAGCAATTGACCGCCGTCGGCCAGCTGGCGACCAGCGTGGCCCACGAGGTCCGCAACCCGTTGACGGCCATCCAGATGCTGGTGGAATCGGCGCTGCGCAGCCAGAACCGCAAGCCGCTCAACCTCGACGACCTGCGCGTGATTCACCGGGAAGTCGAACGGTTGGAGCAGACAGTGCAGCACTTCCTCGACTTCGCCCGGCTGCCGACGCCGCAGCGCAGCCCGTGCGACCTGCGCGACGCCGTCGGCCGCGCCGTGGAGCTGATCCAGCCGCGCGCCCGCCAGCAGCACGTCGAGATCGTGCAGGAATTGCCGGCGGAGCCCTGCATCGCCGACGTGGACCGCAACCAGCTGCATACCGTGCTGGTCAACCTGTGCATCAACGCCCTGGACGCCATGCCGCGCGGCGGCCGACTGGAAGTCCGCTTGCAGACCAGCGCCCACCGCTTTCGCCTGACGGTGGCCGATACCGGCACAGGCATCCCGGACGCCATGCTTGAACAACTCTTCACGCCCTTCGCCAGCAGCAAGCCGACCGGCACCGGGCTGGGGCTGTGCATGTCGCAGCGCATCGTCGAGGAGCACGGCGGCAGCATCAGCGCGGGCAACCGCGCCGGCGGCGGCGCTTGCCTGACCATCACCTTGCCCGGAGTGGAACGTCATGCCCACCTTGCTGGTAGTCGATGACGAACAGAGCGTGCGCTATTCCTTCGAGCGGGTCTTCGCCAGCGACACCGTGCAGGTGCTGACGGCGCAGACCGGCGCCGAGGCCGTGCAGCAGGTCCGCACGCAAGCGCCCGACGTGGTCGTGCTCGACCTGCAACTGCCGGACTGCTCCGGGCTGGAAGTGTTTCGCGACATCCACGCCCTGGACCCGAAGCGGCCGGTGATCTTCATCACGGCGCACGGCACCACCGAAACCGCCATCGAAACCATGAAGGGCGGGGCCTTCGACTACCTGGTGAAGCCGGTGGACCTCGACCGGCTCAGCCAGATCATCGAGCGCGCCTTCGAGGCGGCCCGCTTGATGCGCGTGCCGGCGGTGCTGCCCACCGAGGACCAGTCCACCGACCGCATCGTCGGCCGCAGCCTGGTGATGCAGGAGATGTGCAAGCAGATCGGCCGCATCGCGCCGCAGGAGGTCAACGTCCTGATTCTCGGCGAAAGCGGCACCGGCAAGGAACTGATCGCCCGCGCGCTCTATCACCATAGCCGCCGCGCCGGCAAACCGTTCCTGGCGATCAACTGCGCTGCCATTCCGGAAGCCCTGCTGGAAAGCGAGCTGTTCGGCCACGAGAAGGGCGCGTTCACCGGGGCCGAGCGTCGGCGCATCGGCAAGTTCGAGCAGTGCGACGGCGGCACGCTCTTTCTCGACGAGATCGGCGACATGGCGCCCGGCCTGCAAGCCAAGATGCTGCGCGTCTTGCAGGACCAGCAGTTCGAGCGGCTGGGCAGCAACGAGACGGTGCAGACGCAGGTGCGCGTGCTGGCCGCCACCAACCACAACCTCGAAGAACTGGTCGAGCAGGGCAAGTTCCGCAAAGACCTGTACTATCGCCTGAACGTCGTCACCATCCAGGCCCCCGCACTGCGGGAACGGCTCGACGACCTCGCGGAGCTGGCCCATTACTTCATGTTCCGCTTCAACCGCGAGCTGCGTCTCGATCTGCGCGGCCTCGCGCCGCAGACGCTGGAACTGCTGCAAGCGTATGCCTGGCCGGGCAACGTGCGCGAATTGCAAGGCGTGATCCAGCAGTCGATGCTGCGAGCTTCGGGGCACATTCTGCTGCCGGAATTTCTGCCGGCGAGCTTGCAGCGCGGCCTGGCCGCGCCCGCCGCTGGACCCCGCGCCGATGCACCTGCTTTCGAGCTGGAACGACTCGTCGATACCCTGCTGCAAAGCGGCGAGCACGAGCTGCACAAGAAGGTGATCGAAGCCGTGGAGCGCGTGCTGCTGGGCCGCGTGCTGGCCCATACGCGCGGCCATCAAGCCCATGCCAGCGAAGTCCTGGGGATCAACCGGACGACGCTGCGGCTCAAGTTGCGCAGCCTGGGTTTGGCCGTGGACAAGGTCGTCACGGAGGGGGAAGGCGAGGAAAGCTGAGGAATGGCCGAGAGGTGCCGGCTGATTCTATTTGGGTGCCATGCCCACGGCTTTGCGTGGGCATGGAGAACT
>JAEUIF010000239.1 GCA_016795185.1 Planctomycetia bacterium
GGCCATATTTTTGAACCGCAGTTCCCCAGGGTGCGCTGCGCGACCCTGGGCTGTGGAGTACAACCGCTACGCGGTAAGCAACCAGTCGTTTCGGTAAACACCGGGATAACCGAATCTGCCGGTTTGACCTGGAGCCACCATAGCACGCACCGAGCATCAGCGCCTCATATTTTCGCTACTTTGCCCAGTCTTCTTGGCTTATCGCCAAGCTCGCCGCCGGCAAGCGGCGGGAAAAAGGACTCGACCACTCTTGACAGCTCAGACGAAATGTCTTAACCTTGGCTCAGACAATTTGTCTGGAGACTGACACGCATGGCACGGACTCCCCAGGACATCACCGACGCCGAACTGGCGGTGCTGGAAGCGCTCTGGGAGCGAGGCCCGGCTACCATTCGCCAGTTGACGGATGCACTGTATCCCGACGGCGGCGCTGCGCAGTACGCCACGGTTCAGAAGTTGCTCGAACGGCTGGAAGCCAAGGGTGGTGTGCGCCGCAACCGCCAGGCGGCGGTCCACGTCTTCGCCGCCGTGCTGGACCGCGAGCAGCTGATTGGCCGTCGGCTGCGGGCGATGGCGGACCAGCTGTGCGGCGGTTCGCTGACGCCGCTACTAACCCACCTGGTCCAGACGACCAAACTCAGTCCGGAACAACGCCAGGAACTGCGGGCGCTGATCGAGAGCGCCGACCGACCGACGCGAAAGGAGCGTTCATGAACGCGCTGTCGTCTCTCGTGGTCGGGAATGCGCTGCTGGTGCTGCCGCTGGCCCTGCTGGCAGCGGGCGTGACAGCGCTCGGCCGCCGGCCGGCGCTGGCGCATGGCCTCTGGCTGCTGGTGCTGCTCAAGCTGGTGACACCGCCGTTCGTGGCGCTGCCCGTGCCGGCTTTCCTCGAACGGGAACCGGCCCCGGTCGTTGCCGAAGCTCCGCCACCGGCGCTGCCCGTCGAGTTGCCTGCGACCATGTTGCCCGACTTCGAGATCGAGTTGCTGCCGGATGACCTGGAGTATCTGGCGGAAGTCGAGCCCGCGCTGGAGGAACTGCCGGCCCCACGGGCCGAGACACCAGTCGTTGCCGCGCCGCCCGCGGAGGCGCATGCACCGTCGAGAACCTTCACCATCGGCCCTTACCTCGCGCCCGCGCTGGGCCTGCTCTGGCTGACAGGTAGTGCGAGCTGGTTGCTGCTGACCTGGGTGCGCGTGCGGCGGTTTCAGCGCTTGCTGCGTCACGCCGCGCCGGCGACTCCCGCGTTGCGGTCGCAGGCGGAACAGGTGGCAGCACGGCTGGGCTTGTCGCGTTGCCCGGAAGTGCAGCTGCTGCCGGGCGCGCTGTCGCCGATGCTCTGGGGCCTGTTCGGCCCGACGCGCCTGCTGCTGCCGGCAGAGCTATTCGCCCGGCTCGACGCGGAGCAGCGCGCCACCTTGCTGGCCCACGAACTGGCCCACTTGCGGCGGCGCGATCACTGGGTGCGCGGTCTGGAAGTGCTGGCGACGACCCTCTACTGGTGGCACCCCGCCCTGTGGTGGGCGCGGCGCGCGCTGCGTGAGGCCGAGGAACAATGTTGCGACGCCTGGGTGGTCTGGGCGCTGCCGGACGCCGCACGGCAATACGCGACTGCCCTGCTGGCAACCGTGGATTTTCTCTCCGACGACCGCCCCGCCTTGCCGGCCCTGGCCAGCGGCGCGGGGCAGTTCCCCATCCTGAAAAGGAGGTTGACCATGATCCTGCGCGGAACTCCGCCGCGAACCCTGTCCACCACCGGCCTGCTCGGCATCGTCGGCCTGGGGCTGCTGCTCCTGCCCGTCGTACCGACCTGGGCGCAGCCGCCCGGAGCCGAGCCGGAAAAGCGCGACGTCAAGATCGTCGTCGATACGATCAAGTTCACCGAGGCCGATCCGAAGAAGGCCGAGGAGGTCGAGAAGGCGAAGCTGGAGTTGAAGAAGCTGGCCGACGAGATGCTGCGGATGCAGGAGCAGTTCCGCAACGCGCAGAAGCACTTCGAGGAAGCGGCCAAGAAGCTGGCTGAGATGGAAGGCGGCCCCGGCAAGCGCGTCTTCCTCTTCGAGAAGAAGCTGGACGGCGTGCCGATGGTGCCCGGCGTGCCCGGCGTCCCGGATGTGCTCCAGTTCAAACTGCGTGCGG
>JAEUIF010000268.1 GCA_016795185.1 Planctomycetia bacterium
ATTTCCCGCGAAAGTTTCTGGCGGCGCGAGCGTTTTGCCTGGCGTTTCGCGCGAACGTATTCTGCGCGAACTGCGGCGAAGCGCCTGGAATTCTCGACGGAAAAGCCGCTCGCGCCGCCGTCATCGCCTTCGTTCACCGGCTATGGTTAAGCGCACCGCGGGCGCGTGCCCGATGCTCAGGAGGATTGACCCGGGCATGCTCCCGGAACTTACCCAAGGGGCCCTCACGCCATGTTGAAACACTGCACGCTCACCGTCCTCAGCCTCGCCGCTCTCGGCCTGGGGGCGGGCCAAGCTTCCGCCGCCGGTTGGTTCAGTTGCTGGAAATGCTGCCATAAGTACACCGTCTGCTGCAAGCCCTACAACGCCTTCAGCCCGCCGTGCTGCTATCCGTGCGGCAAGGGCTGGCCGTGTTACATGGAGCCGTTCGCGATGCACGGCTGCGGCCACGGCGGTTGCGGCTATGGTCACGGCGGCTGCGCCGACGGCAGCTGCGGCCCGGTCGCCGGCGCGCCGATGATGGGCGAAGCCAGCGCCCCGGCCACGATGCCGCCGGCCAGCGCGGTGCCCAACTACATGCCGCCGGCTCCCGCCGAAGTGGGCGATGCTCCCCAGGGCGCTCTGCCCTTGATGCCGGTCTACCCGCAGGCCGCGCCGCAAGGCATGCCCTACGGTATGCCGATGCCGATGATGCGCCCGGTCGTCTTCCAGCCGGCCTATGCCCCGGCCTACTATCCGCAGCAGCCGGCCTACTACCCGATGCCCGCCATGCCGATGCAGCAAATGCCGCCGATGCAGCGCGGCTGGTAAGCTCCGGGCGATTTGCCTGAACGAAAAGGGACGGAGCGCGGTCAGCAATCTGCCGACCGCGCTCCGTCCCTTTTTCGCGTTGGGGTGCGGCCGTCATTTCGCTCGCGTCTCATACTGCTTGGGCTTTCCGGTGCTGCCCACGGTCAGCGCGTAGGTCTTCGCGTCCGGTGCCACCGAGAGCTTGATGCCCTCGCCCAGGCACTTCTCGTCCGCGTTGGCGATGAACTCCGGATCGGTGTTCTCGGCCGCGCCCACGGTCACGTTGCGGTGCAACTGGTAGATGGCCTTCACGTCCTCGATGCGCCGCAGCGCGGTGGTCACGCTGGGATGTCCGCCCTTGCGCGCCCCGTTGTTGAAGACGGCCACACGCGGCTTCACGGTTTGTAGCAGCACCGGGTTGTTGCTGCTGTCCAGCCCGTGATGATTGACCTGGAAGACGTCCACCAGTCCGAGTTTGTCCGACGGATGCACCAGCTGATATTCGACGTTCCAGGTCAGGTCGCCGAGGTCGAGGAAGCGCCAGTCGCCATAGCTGAGGACAAAGCCCAGGCTTTTCGCGTTGTCGCTCTTGTCCTCGGCCTTGGGCTTGTGCTCCTTGGCAATGGGGTTCTCGGGCGCGCCGGCCTTCTCGGGCAGCACCGCGCCGTTGGAGCAAACGCAGAGCATCTTCAGGGCCGGGCCTTTCGCCGGCTGCTTCAGCGCGATCTCATCACCGGGCTTCAGGGCCTTCGACTTGCCGCCGCTGGCTGTCTTGTACGGCCCCACTGACAGGGCGAACTTGGCGTCTTCCATCAAGGTTTCGGGAATGCCGTGATCGTAGAAGTTCTTAATCTCCATGAGCTGCGCTAACCGGCCGACGCCGCCGAAGTGGTCGCCGTGCCAGTGGGTGATGCACAGGTGATCGATGGCCTTCAGCCCAGCGGCGGTGGCGGTTTTGTGAATGCGTTCGGCGTCGCGCGCGCCGGGATTGCCGGTGTCAATGAGGATCGATTCACCGGTCGGCGTGACGATCAGCGTGGCCGCGCCGCCCTCGACGTCGATGAAGTATATGTCGAGTCCGCGCGGCGTGTCCTGGGCGGATGCGAACCCGACGGTGGTGGTACCGGTCAGGAGGAGTGCAAACAGCCAGCGAAAGCGCATGATAAGGCTCCGGAGGAAAATGGCTTACGGTAGGTGCTGGACATGATGCGCCAGGTTCGGATACGGTGCAACAAATTCCCGTTGTCGCCTGGTGGGAGCCCACGCATGAAAGAAGCCCAGTGGCTGGCCAGCACCGAAGCCCGCTCCATGCTGACCTGGCTGAAGAACAACCGCAAGACCGGCAAGATCAGCGAGCGCAAATGGCGGCTGTTCAGCGTCGCCTGCTGCCGACAACTGGGCGAGAAGCTCAAGAGCCCGCGCGTGCTGGCAGCCTTGGACGTCGCCGAGTCCTACGCGGACGGCAACGCCAATCTCACGGCGATCCAGACCGCCAACGACTGGGCGTTGGCCGCCCGCCTGCCGCGCGAGGTCAACGGCGTGGTCTCGCGGGCGCTCTATGGCGATGAAGATTTTTCACCTTCGACGATGGCCTATCAAACCGCGGGCTGGGCGCTGCTGGTCCTCAAGAAGCCCGAAGATGCCGCGGCGCAGGCGGACCTGGTGCGCGAGGTCTTTGGCAACCCCTTCCGCCCCGTGAAGTGCTTGCCGCGCTGGCGCAGCGAGGTGGTCGTCGAACCGGCCCAGCACATCTACGACGGCCACTCGTTCAAGCGCAGGAAGCGGTTGGCCGAAGCCCTGGAAAACTCGGGCTGCGACAACGCGGCCATGCTCGACCATTGCCGCCAGCCGGGGGAGCACGTGCGCGGTTGCTGGTGTGTGGACCTCATCCTTTCAAAAGACCGCTGAAGCCAGCGCCTATCACTGCCCGCCGGCACCGCCTACAATCAGTGTGACCGCGTTGCTAC
>JAEUIF010000270.1 GCA_016795185.1 Planctomycetia bacterium
GCCTCGGCTTCGCAGATGCGCACGCCCTTCTTGGGCTTGGGACCGCGAGCCGCCCGCTGCGCCTGCGAGTTCGCGTCGAGGTAGTGGGATTCGTAACCGTGGGGGAAGTCGCCGGCGCTGCCGTCAACGCGCACCCGGCCTGCCTGGCCGCGGCGGACGCGGTGACCCAGTTCACGGATGGTGTGGCTGTTGTGCAGCCCCCAGCCCTTCTGCTGCGTGTCGATGCCCTGGCTTGCAGGCGCAGGATGTCTGCCAGAGTCAGGCCACCGCCGCACAGGCCCCCAACCTGGAGAAAGCCGCGCCGGGAGATGCCGGCGGACCTCTCGCCAGCGGCTCGTTGAGAGTAGAAGGTCAGCATGATTGAACTCCGGGGCAGGAGACTTCGGGTGGGGACGGACCGTGTCCGTTCACGGCAGGCAGGTGCAGGCGTCGCAGCAATGCTCGCCTCGTCTCCTGGTCAGAGGCCGCAGGGAAGCTCAGCCTTTCACTTTTTTATCACGCCCGCGAAAGGGGGCCCGATTAATGGTCGCAGTCAGACATTGAGCTGTTGCCGGATCGCCTCCACGAACAGCTGGGCATGCTGGGTCGGCACGATTCCCCGCCGCCACAGGAACCCGATGCGGGCACGGCCAAAGTAGCGGCTCATCGAGCGCTCGTGCAAAGGCGAGCGCCGGGAGGTTGACAAACGACCCAGCACCAGGCCAATGCCGAAGCCCCGGGTGACAAAGTGGCGAATGACGGCTGTGCTCACGGCTTCGATCGGCGGGCGCGGAGCGCTAAACAGCCCCAGTTTCCGAAGGGTTTCCACCATGGTTGGGCGGGCTGCGATGTCCTCCGGCGCGTTGACCAGGGGAAACCCGCGCAGGTCGCGGGGGCGGATGGCAGGACGTCGGACCAGGGGGTGCGCGCGCGGCGTCAGAAGAAGCACGTCTAGCTCGTACGACGGCTCCCACTGAAGCCGGGGGCTGACATTGCTACCTTGCTGTTCACTGTCAACCCCCAGGTCTGCTTCGCCCGAATCGACCGCGGCGGCAACGCGGCCCGTGATGCGCTCCAGCAGCCGCAGGCGAACTTGCGGATGCGCCCCCATGAACGCCGTGATGGCGTCGGAGAGGTCTTCCACCAAGATGCGCTGCGGTGCCGCGACGGTCAAAACTACTTCGATCTGGGCCATCCGTTCCTGGAAGGCTCGTTTCAATGTGTCGGCATTGGCCACCACCGGCAAGGCCAGCTCAACCAGCACGGTCCCTGCCTGCGTCAGGCGACACCCCCGCCCATGCGGTTCGATCAGCGGCGTGGCGAATTCACGCTCCAGGGAATGGACCTGCTCCCACACCGCCGGCTGCGAGACGCCCAGTGCCTTGGCGGCCGCCACCAGGCTGCCCAGCCGCGCGGTCTCACAGATGCTTCGTAGCTGCTGCAATCGCACTTCTTTGTAAGCGCGGCGGTTGGTCCGAGCAGGCATCGGTTCTTCATCCTCTAAGTAAAACTTAGTGGCTGTATCGAATTATTTCACTCTTATTATAGCTTTACGCGCTTGCGTGGCGCCGGTAATAAGGGAAGTGTCATCCCCAAGCCGCGTGCTTCGTACTGCCTCACCTGCCTCGGCCCGCGTAAAGGATCTCCCATGTATCAGTCACGCGCTGCCGCTCCGATTTCGCTGATCCTGGCCTTGCTGGGCCTTTGCGTTAATCCATCCGCCTCCCCAGCGCAGGTTGCGTCGGCAGAGAAGCCCGTGCCGGAGCCGCTCTTCAGCCGCCACATCGTCCCGCTCTTCAGCCGGCTGGGTTGCAACGCCGGCAGCTGTCACGGTGCCGTGCAGGGCAAGAACGGCTTCCGCCTCAGCCTGTTTGGTGCGGACCCGACGGCGGACCATGAGCGGTTGCTGCGCGAGTTTGGCGGCCGGCGCGTCAACCTTGCCGAGCCGGAAGCCAGCTTGCTCTTGCAAAAAGCAAGCGGGCGTGTGCCCCACGAGGGCGGCAAGCTCCTGGAGCCCGGCAAGCCAGGCGATCAGATGCTCCTCACCTGGCTTCGCCGCGGGGCACCGCTCGATGCGGCGGACAGGTCGCAGGTGGAAGAGTTGACGGTCGAGCCGCCGCAACACACGGCCACGGCGGGAAAC
>JAEUIF010000276.1 GCA_016795185.1 Planctomycetia bacterium
CGGCTCCAGCCACATCTTGCACTTGGAATGCCAGGTGCCGACCAGCGGTTCCAGCAGCTTGTGCTCCGGGCCGGGCGGGCCGTACTTCTGCACGTACTCGGCGAAGAGGTTTTTGTGGTCGTCCGCGTGCGCCAATGCGCCGCAGGCGGTCAGGGCGAGCGACAGGGCCAGAAGGATGCGTCCCATGATCGTCTACCTCCGTGATCGAGAAACCGGGAGCGCGGGCACGTCCCGCGCCCGGAATGGACACTGCGGGGACCAGCGTCTCGACGATGGGGGATTAGAGCAAATCCGGAACTTGGACGCAAGTTCACATTTGAACATTTGTCCATTGATCGCGGAATCCACACATTCGCTCAGAGTTGTAGACCGGGCAAAGGCGCTGGCGCACTTTGTTGCTGCAACTGTTGCGCCACGGTGCCCGCCAGCTTGAGATAGGCCTGCGACACGGGCGTCTCGGGCAGCTTATGCACGATGGGCTCGCCGCCGTCGCCGCATTGCGCCACGCGCGGGTCGATGGGGATTTCGCCCAGGAACGGCACTGCCGACTCCTGCGCCAGTTTCTGCCCGCCGCCGTGCATGAAGATCTCATAACGCTTGCCGTCGTCGCCGACGAAGTAGCTCATGTTCTCGACGATGCCGAGAATGGGCACCCGCACCTGGCGGAACATTTCCAGCCCTTTGCGGGCGTCGATCAGGCTGACTTCCTGCGGCGTGGTGACGATGACCGCGCCCGAGAGCGGCGCGGATTGCGTGAGCGTCAGCTGAGCATCGCCGGTGCCAGGCGGCAGGTCGATCACCAGGTAGTCGAGTTGGCCCCAGTTGAACTGAGCCAGAAACGCATGCACGTACTTGTGGACCATCGGGCCGCGCCAGATCATGGCCTGTTCCGGCTTGACCAGGAAGCCCATCGACATCAGCTTGATGCCGTACTTCTCGAGGGGAAAGTCCGTGGTGTTCGGGTCGAAGGTGCCCGACACGCCGAGCATGATCGGCACGCTGGGGCCATAGATGTCGGCGTCCATCAGGCCGACGCGGTGGCCCATCGCCTTGAGGGCAAAGGTCAGATTGGCGGCGACCGTCGATTTGCCGACGCCGCCCTTGCCGCTGGCCACCGCGATGACGTGCTTGACGCCGGGCAAAGTGATCTTCGGCATGCCGCCGCCTTGGGGTTGCATCGCGTAATTCCTTCGAGAGTTTTCGATCGTGTTTATTTGGCCTGGCAGCGCTCGCACTCGCAGAGCGCGCGCAAATTCTCCAAGGTGTACAGGCCGGTATCGTGCCCATCGTTCCAGACGATGCGATAAGCGTAGTAGCCGACCGGCTCCACGGCCTGCGGTGCCAGTGGCGGCTTGGGGGCCAGCTCGGCCGGCGTCAGGAGGCGCAGCGGATTGGGCGGCTGCAACTTTTCCTCTCGACAGCTAGCGCAGGGACACTGGGCACGCAGGTGCTTCCAGGAGTAGACGCTCTGGTGCCCGTCGTTCCAGTCGATGGCCAGGCTGTCGTCGCCCTGCTTGCGCAGTGCCGTCGGCCGCAGCGGGCCGGGCTGAACCGCGGACATGGTGGCCGGTTCCTCGGTGGTGTCAACATCGTTCAACACCTCCATTGTACGGGGAAGGCCGGCGACAGGCAGGGAAAGGAAGCGGTTTGCCCTAGCGCATTGCCCAGAGAGTGGTTGCCTGAAGTACGTCGGGCTTTCCAGCCCGACAGGTCGCGCCAGGGGCTCGCTGCGCCCGCGCGACGACACCGCGGATAACCGGCGCTGCCTGTCGGGCTGGAAAGCCCGACGTACTTCAGGCGGTCAGGCAATCACTCCCTGGACTTTGCACTAGCGCGTTAGCACGATGAGATGATCGGCGGGCACCGCCAGCGACACCGTCTCGCCGACCTGGAGATGCGATGCCTGTTGTGGCAGGCTGAGCATCCGCACCGACTGCTCGCCGGCCATCAGCGATACTTGCAACAGGTCGCCGAGGAAGGTGATTTCCCGCACCACCGCCTGGAAGCGGTTCGGTCCCTCGGCACCGTGCAGCGACAGAGCCGGCGGCCGAAACGCGCAGACGACTCTGGACCCTACGGCTGGCTGCTCACCCGTCGGGACGCCGGTCAGCGGGCCGAGCGGCGTTTCGACTACGCAGCGCTGGGTATCACCTTCGCGCACGGTGCCCGACACGAAGTTGCTGTCGCCCAGGAACTCCGCCACGAAACGATTGACCGGCCGGTCATAGACCTCGCGCGGCGTGCCGAGCTGTGCCACCTGGCCGGCGTTCATCACGACCAGCCGGTCGGCGAGCGTCAGGGCCTCTTTTTGATCGTGCGTGACGTAGATCATCGTCAGCTTGGTGGCCTGGTGCAGTCGGCGGATTTCGTCGCGCATCTCGTCGCGGAGCCGGGCGTCGAGATTGGACAGCGGTTCGTCGAGCAGCAGCACGCGCGGCTCGATCACCAGGGCGCGCGCCAGAGCCACGCGCTGCTGCTGCCCGCCGCTCAGCTGGTTCGGCCGCCGCTCCGCGAAGCCTTCCAGGCGCACCAGCTTCAGCGCGTTGTCCACGCGCCGGGCGGTTTCCGCGCGTGCCACGTTGCGCACTTTCAGACCGTAGGCGACATTCTCCGCCACGGTCATGTGCGGCCAGAGCGCGTAGGTCTGAAACACCATGCCGGCGTCGCGCGCGCGCGGCGGCACCGCTGTCATCGACTGCGCGTCGAAGTAGATGTCGCCGTCGTCGGGCGTGACGAAGCCCGCCAGCATCCGCAACAGCGTGGTCTTGCCGCACCCCG
>JAEUIF010001096.1 GCA_016795185.1 Planctomycetia bacterium
CCGATCGAGAACAGGTGAATGAGCGTGGCGATGAAAGTCACCATCAGGAACATGATGGTGGCCAGGTGGTCGATCTTGTAGCCCAGGTCCAGGGCCAGCGCGCCGCGGCTATCGTTCTCGCGCGAACCGAGGCGAATCCACTCGAAATGGGCCGCCCATTTGCCGTGTGCGTGGGCCCCGCCGTGGCTGTGGTCGTGATCGTGGCCATGCCCGTGGTCGTGGGGCTGAGCGGCGGGGGCCGGCGCGCCGTGGCCGTGATCGTTCTCGTCCAGCGCGTGCAGGATGAAGCCCGTCAGCGACAGGGCGAACGCGCCGGCGATGGCGGCGGTGGCGATGTACGCGGGCGTGCGGGTGATGGCGTCGCCGCCGAGAATCTGATAGAGGCCGTCGAGTGCGGGGGAACCGGCCTTGTTGCGGCGCGCGAAGTGGCGCAGCCCACCCCAGACGAGCAGGATCAGGAATGACGCCAGAGGCAGCAGCGTGGCCGCGACGTACAGCAGCCCCGGATGTTCCATGGCTATCCTTTCAATTCCTCGGCGGTATCCACGTCCACGGTCAGGTGGTTGTTGTAGAAGTTCAGCACGATGGCCAGCGCGATCGCGGCTTCGGCGGCGGCGAGCACGATCACGAACAGGGCGAACACCTGGCCTTCCACGAGGAAGACCGCGTTGCCCTGCGGATCGCGCAGGTAGTAGGCGAAGGCCACGAAGTTGATGTTCGCGCCGTTCAGCACCAGTTCGACGCCCATCAGCACGCCGATGGCATTGCGCTTGGTGGCCATGCACAGCACGCCGCACACGAACAGCACAGCGCCCAGGGCCAGATAGTGGTTCAGCGTGATGGGAGTCATGCGGCGGCTCCTCGGCGGCGCTTGGCACGGGCCAGGTAAGCCGCGCCGATCAGGACGACCAGCAAGTGGACGGAAACGATTTCAAATGGGAGCAGATAGCTCATCCGGGTACGCGGCAGCGGCTGATCGGGCGCGGCGGTCCCGATCAGTTGGGCGGGTGGGGTGGCGTCGGCGATGCCCAGCAGCGATTCGCCCAGGGCCACGGCGCTGGTCGATTCCGCCGGACTGACGGCCGCGAAGTGGCCGACCCATTTCCCCTGCGTGACCGTGACCAACAGGACGCCCAGGAACACCAACCCGGCGACGACGGAGAAGGCCCATTCGGCGGCGCTGGTTTTCATGCTGATGAACGGCCCCTGCGCCGTGAGCATGACGCCGAAAATCACCAGCACCAGGGTGCCACCGACGTAGACGATGAGTTGGGTGGCAGCCACGAAGTCCGCGCCGACCAGGAAGAAAATGCCGGCCGTGCCCGCCAGGCTGAACAGCAGCCAGACCGCCGAGCGCACGATGTTCTGCGTCAGCACCACGCTGATGGCGCTCAACGCAGTCGCGCTGGCGAGGACCCAGAACAGCGTGGCGTGCAGGTCGGGAAACTTCATGGTGTTACCCAATCGAACTCGTGGGCGCGTGGCAGCCGTCAGCCCGCTATTGAGGTATCGTGTTCGGCTACTTCTTCGCCAGTTCGGCCATCAGCGGGCCGCCCTGCTGGAGCAAGGCGCCCATCCCGGTGTCCGGCGGCGGCTGGTCGGTGGTGAACAGCTTCCAGGCCACGCCGAGCACGGCGAAGAAGCAGAGGCCGCCCAGCGCCCAGCTGAAGTAGTGCAGCCACTCGAAGCTCGCCAGGGCCAGTTGCCAGAGACTGACGCCCAGCAGCAGGGCGCAACTGATCGGCAGCAGGTACTTTATGCAAGCCATCATTACCTGGTCGATGCGCAGGCGGGGCAGTGTCCAGCGCACCCACATCATCACGAAGACCAGCACCCAGCCCTTGAGAATGAAGACGATCACGTTGATCAGGTTGCCGAGCAGCCAGCCAAAGTCGATGACCCAGGGGTTCGTTTCGCCGACGGTCACGGAGCCAAGCTCGCCCTTCAGGGCCACCGATGGATCGAAAGGCAGGAAGCCGGTGTGCCAGCCGCCTGCGAACAGCAGGATGGCGATGCCGCTGACGGCGAACATCGCGCCGTACTCGGCCATGAAGAAGAACGACCAGCGCAGACCGCTGTATTCGGTGTGGAAGCCCGCCACCAGTTCGCTCTCAGCTTCGGCCAGGTCGAACGGGGCGCGCTTGCAGCTGGCGACGGCGCAGGTGAAGTAAGTCCAGAAGGCAAGGAAGGAGAAGGGATCGTGGAACATCTGCCAGTTGACGAAGCAGCCGCCTTGCTGCTGGCCGATGGTCACCAGATTCATCGAACCGGCGACGATGATTGGCACGATGACGCAGATCGCCATCGGTACTTCGTAGCTCACGACCTGCGCCGCTTCGCGCATGGCGCCGAACAGCGACCACTTGCTGCCGCTGCCGTAGCCCGCCAGGATGACGCCAAAGACTTCCGTGGACATGACCGCCAGCATGTAGAAGACGGCCACGTTCATATTGACGGCCACGATGCCATTGCCGAAGGGCAAGGCGACGAAAGCCAGGAAGGCCCCGCAAAACGCGATATACGGCCCAAGGCGGAAGAGGAAGTGGTCGGCGTTGGCCGGGATGATGTCTTCCTTGACCAGCAGCTTGATGCCGTCGGCGATGGTTTGCAGCCAGCCAAACCGGCCGCCGACGCGCGTCGGACCGAGGCGGTCCTGGATGCGTCCGGCAACCTTGCGTTCGAGCCAGATGAAGAAGATCGCCGACACCGCGACGAAGGTAAGGCACAGGATGGTCGCGACGATGGCAATGAGCAATCCCAGGGACGGCACGGTTGGGGCCCCTCCACCGCACGGAAACCGATCTATCCAGACCCTGTAAACGGCGTTACTTTATGTGGTCCCGGAAACATCGGCAAGGTTATTCCAGAACCGATTGAAAACGCACCCAGGGCCCGAGGGAGCCGATCCGCCATGCGCCAGCCCTTCGCCGCGCCCGCACGCGGCCCGCAAGCTCTGCCCGCGCGCGATTGCTTTCCTTCGCCGCGCGCGCGACCAGCCGTCTACCGTTTGCCGCTCGATGGCAGCGCCGAAACGCGCCCCGTGGGCGAACTCGGGCGCACCGCCGACCTGGCCTCGGTGGAAGCCGTCCTGCTCGCCGCGGACGAACCGCTCAACCTGCGCCGGCTGGCCACGGCGTCGGGCATCGACGACTCAGCCGAGACGCGCAAACTGGTACGTCAACTGCAAGCGCTCTACGACCGCGACGGTTCGGCGTTTCAGGTCGAAGAGATCGCCGGCGGGTTTCAACTGCTGTCGCGCCCCGAGTTCCATCCCTGGCTGGCGCGCATGAAGCGCGCGGTCGCCGAAACGCGCCTCAGCGCCCCGATGCGAGAGACGCTGGCGATCATCGCCTACCGCCAGCCCATCGTGCGCGCGGACGTCGAGGCCATTCGCGGCGTGCAGTGCAGCGAAATCCTGCGTCAACTCATGGAAAAGGGGCTGATCCGCATCGCCGGACGGGATGCGTCGCTGGGCAGGCCGGTGCTCTACGGCACCACGAAGAAGTTCTTGCAGGTCTTCGGGCTGAAGAATTTGCGCGACTTGCCGGAAGGGGAGCAACTCAAGGCGCCGCCGCAGTCAGCGGAGGACTGAAGAGAGGTTCGGTGGGGCGCTGAATCGCCCCGCCACCGCTCCTGGCACTGCCGCCGCAGTCAGCGGAGGACTGAAGAGAGGTTCGGTGGGGCCAGCCAGCGGGCCGCCCGCCGGAATAGCTGAAAGCTGATGGCTGATCGCTGTCAGCTATTCCGGAAATGGAGCCGTTGGCCAAATACCGGCGACACTTCAGGGCGCACTCCTGAAGCCCTCGCGGCGAACCGGAGTCGTTGCCTTTCCGAGCGACGAGCCCACGTTCAGCGCCTTTTGCTGCCACTGCTGCAACTGCGTGCGCGCGCCGTCGAACTCCTGGGCGGCCGTGTAGGCCAGGCAGGCCAGGATGAGATAGGTGAGCGCGGTGGCTCCCCAGGAGGGCGAAAAGAACTTCAGCGCGGTGCCCGCGAACTGGTTCAGCTTCACCTTCGCACCCACGATGTCCACGCTGCACAGCTCGTCGAGGACCAGGTGGGACAGGAAGCCGAGCATGACACCGCCAGCCAGGTAATAGCGAACCAGGTCGTCCGCGTGGTGATAAAGCAGGAAGACCGCCAGACCAGAAATCAGCATGGCCGGGACGCTGTGAAACATTCCGCGATGCACCGTCACTTTCTTGAACAGGGCAGACGCCCCGTACCGGACGAAGAAATGCACCGAGGCCAGCAGCAGCAACACCTGTTCGAGCGGCAACTGAGCACGAAGCAAGCGGGGCAACATCAGCAGCGGAATAATAACTGCCGCGCCGCCGAACAGCGCCCGCACCGGCACGCCGCTGTCGCTGTCTAGGTCGGGCAGCATGCCGCTCGCAGCCGTCAGGCCCGCGCCAAGCGCGGCCGTAATCACATCCAGTTCCCAGTAGTAAAGGGCCGCCGCCCCGTAGCCGACGCCCAGGATGGACGAGAAGGTCAGATGCCCACGATAACTCGCCATACGCGGTCCTCCTGACGCCCGGCAATCGCTGCCGTCCTCCTGCTCCTACTACCTCGCTCTCATCGCAATCCCATCCGACAAAAACAAGGCGAGTCCGTGCGTGAAATTCGGGCTGCGCGGCTACCGATTCGGCAGTGTACAGGAGTATAATATCCTAGTGCATCGTCGAATAGGATGTTGCCCGAAGGAATGCTGGGTGGCACGTCCCTCGGTACTCCGAGGGCGTGGGGAGCGACTCGCACGCCCTCGGAGTACCGAGGGACGTGCCACCCAAGTGAAGCCTTGCGCAACAGGTCGCTTGATTTTGCACTAGGTGAATCGGTTGCGATGTTGGGACGGAGGTGCGACATGGACAACCAGACCATTGCCCGTGTTTTGCTCGAGTACGCCGGTTTCCTCGGCGGCCACGACCTTAACCTTTACCGCCGGCGCGCCTATCGCCGCGCGGCGGAAACCCTGCTGCGTTTAGAAGAGCCGGTGGAGCGCATCGTCGAGGAAAAAGGCCGACGCGGGTTAGAAACGCTGCCCGGCATCGGTTCGCATCTCAGCTACACCATCGAGGGACTGGTCCGCACGGGGGAATTCCGTACCTTTGCGGACAGGCCGGCGACGCGGGTCAGTCGGCGGGAAGTCAGTCACAACTGAGCCAGCGCGAAGCCAGGCGGCAGGGGGAGCGATGATCCAGCGCGTCCGCAGTCTGCTGGAGATGATCCGCTTCAGCCATACCTTGTTCGCGCTGCCGTTCGCCCTGCTCAGCGCCGCCCTGGCCTGGAACGAAGGCTGGCACTCCTGGCCGCAGTTCGGCCTGCAATTGACCGGCATTCTCCTGTGCATGGTCTTTGCCCGCAGCACGGCGATGGCTTTCAACCGCTTGGCCGACCGCGACCTCGACGCCGGCAACCCGCGCACCGCCCGCCGCCATCTGGTCACGGGCGAGCTAAGTGTCGCCGCCGTCTGGACCTTTACTGTTCTTTGCGCCCTGGGTTTCGTCGCCAGCGCGTCACTCTTCTTACTCGCCGAGCCGCCGAATCCCTGGCCCCTCTACCTCTCGGTGCCCTTTCTGCTGTTCATCTGCGGTTACTCGCTGACCAAGCGCTTCACTGCCTTGTGTCACTTCTGGCTGGGAGCTTCGCTGCTGCTCGCACCCTTGGGGGCCTGGATCGCCATTCGTGGCCTGGAGCGCCTGGAAGTGCCATTCGTGCTGGGCGCTGCTGTCTTCTTCTGGGTCGCCGGCTTCGACATCCTCTATGCTTGCCAAGATGTGGACTTCGACCGCCAGGCCAAGCTGCACAGCGTCCCAGCGCGTCTCGGCGTGGCGCTCAGTCTGCGGGTGGCGATGCTCTGCCATTTTCTCATGCTGTCAATGCTGCTGGTGCTGTTCTGGGTCGCGCAGCCGCACCTCGGGGCCATCTATCTCGTGGGGCTGGGACTCATTGCCGGGCTGCTCGCCTACGAGCATTGGCTGGTCCGGCCGGACGATCTGAGCCGGGTGAACCAGGCGTTCTTTCAAGTGAACGGCGTCGTCAGTGTGGGTTTGTTCTTGCTGGTGCTGGCGCAGCTCTGGATTGGCAAGTAAGTCCGAAATTCAAAGAGAACGAGCAGCGGAATTTTACTCCTGCTGCTCGTTCTCGATTTCGCGACCAGCCACGAATGCCGGCCAAAGGTGTCACGGGTTAGTAGCGGAAGCCGCCGGTCAGCCGCAGGCCATAGAGGCCAAGGTCGGCATTCTTGTCCGAGACTTCCGGATCGAACAGGCCGGTAATGATGTCGTTGTTGGCCGCGTTGCCCGCGCCGAACCAGACTTGCGCCACGAACGCTGCCTGGAAAAAGAAGTTGAAGTTGCCGACATCGCGGGAATACTCGCCGCCCAGTTCGAGGTCCCAGACCGGCAGCAGGTCATTGTTCTCCTGGCTTGCACTCAGGGCGAAAGCGTCTCCATCGAAAGTGGAGCGACCCTCCGCGGATTGCCGGCCGCTACCGAAGAGCAGCGAGCCGCGCGTGCTGCCGATCAAGGCGAACCCGGAGTTCCCCAAACGGTAACCGCCCTCCAGCGCCACCGTCGGACCAACGCCGCTGAAATTGTGTCCGGAGTCGATCAGCACGACCCCGTCGTCAGGGTCCAAGGGAGTAATCGTGGCCCGGTAAGACTGCGACACATAAGCATAGCGCGCACCCACGGAAACCAGCAGGCGGCGATCCCCGCGGAGGTTGCCAAAGGTACCCTCCAAATCGAGGGTTCGGGAGCGCGGGCAATGTCCGCATTTTTTGGCTCGGCAACTGGGGCCGCAGGCGGGCCGGCCGGGGCCAGCGGCTCGGCCACAGTGCCGATGGGCATGGTCGCGGCTGACGGCGCGGGGGAGGTCATCACGGCCGGCTGGCCCGCGGCCAGGCTGGCGATCGTTGGTGCAGCGGCTGGTGCCGGTGCGATGATCGGCATCTCGGGAGTTGCCGGCACTTGGTGGCGCACTGGCTGAACGGCCACAGGTGCCTGGGGCTGCGCCCGCGCGGCAACCGTGGGGATGGCCGGCTGTTGATAAACCACGACCGGCTGCACCAGGCGATGGTCGATCGCCGACTGGCCCATCGGGGCCACTATCGGCGCGGGATACTGGAAGTAGGGGTTCGGCCAGTATTGCTGGGCGTGCGCCTGCACGCTGGAAGCGGCGAGCACCAGCCCGCCGAGCAACACCTTCAAACGATGGCGCATGGAGGGGGCATCCTTCCTTGGTAGGGACCGCGCCGGCGCGTGCCGCGATCCTTCGCAGGAGCACGCTTCGATTCCATCGTGGAGTTGCCGGCGTCCGTGGTTTTCATCGGCCGCAGGGCTGGCGGCATTGTCCTGCGCCGGAGTGGGAAGGGAACTTTGTTGAAGTTCAAGACGTGCAAATCGGCATGAACCCGTCAACAGGCAGCATCCGCGCGGGCGCGACGAGCGCCGCCACCGCGCGATCACGTAATATCGAACAAGTCAGAACTGCACTGGCTTCACGACTGCGGAAGGAAAGTTCGGACTGTTGGGGTTGGCCGCCACTGAGCGAGTGGCGGGGCAGACCACCAGGTCCATGTCCTCCATCGGCACCGCGCCCAGCAGCACTTCGTCTCCCAGCACCAGCGCACCCACGAAGCAGCCGCGGTTGCCGAAGGTCACGTGGACCGGCCCAACGTACGGACAGAGCTGGCGCTTGCCGTCCGCGATGGTCACTTCCCGCTGGTAGAGTTCCTGAAGCTTCAGCTGAACGGCGACGTGCTGGGGCACGCACAACAACAGCGCGCCGGTGTCGGCGAGAGCACTGACTTCCATCGGAGCCAGCGCGGGTTCGCGCGGATTGCTCAACGAAATGCGTGTGTATACTAAACCCATGTTTGCGGCGCAATGGAGTGATGAATCGGGGCGACAGGATTTGAACCTGCGACTTCGTGGTCCCAAACCACGCGCTCTACCGAGCTGAGCTACGCCCCGCCAGCATTCAGTGTACTACTTCGCGAGCTTGAAGGAAGCCAAATACGTTTCGGTGTCCTTGTTCGTCATCACGCCCTTGTCCTCGCCCATTACCATGACCTGATACATGCGGTCGCCCACGAGGAAGGCGCGCGAGCGGCCATACATCTTGCCTTGCAGGGCGTCGAACTGCCAGTCGCGGCCGGCGTTCTTGTCGAGGGTGATGTTCGCTTCCTTGAGAAGCTTGCCCTTGATGTTATTGAGCATCCCCTCACGCGCGCCGTCCAGGATCTTCTTCTTGTCGGCATCGCCGATCTTGTTCGCGTCGGTGGGCATCTGGTTATAGGCGACCACATAGACCAGATTCTGGTTGACCTCCAGCGTGTAGGTCCGGATTTCGAGCTTCCCGCCGCCGGCATCGAGTTGCTGGGAATTCTCCTTGGGCTCGCCCGGCATCTTGACGCTGAACCCGCCGCCCTTGGGGGACAGGTCCTTCCAGCCCTTGTCGGCCTGGCCCAGTGCTGGCCCGGCCAGCGCCGCCAGTGTCAGGCACAGCAACACGCGGGCGACGTGGCTCGAACGCATGATCGTACTCCTGGGGGTCACTTACGCAACACATCCAGCAAGCGCTGGAAATCGTCGTCCGACTCGAAGCTCAGAATGATCTGGCCTTTGTCCTTCTCGCGCAGCCTGATCTCAACGCGGGCGGCCAGCGACTTGCGCAGGTCGTCCTCGATGCCCTGCACGTGCGAGGTCTTCTCGACGGCGGGCTTCGCCGTCGTCGAAGCGGCAGGCTTGCTCTCGGTATCTGCCTCGGCCTTCGGCTGCTTGATGAGCGTCTCCAGTGCATGCACCGAATGGCCGCGAGCGATCACTTCCTTGCACAGCGTCACCTGGCGCGCGCCGTCCTTGATGCCCTTCAGCACCTTGGCATGCCCCAGGCTGATTTGCTTCACCCGCACCGCGTCCTGCACCTCGGGGGCCAGGTCGAGCAAGCCAATGAGGTTGCTGATCGTGGTCCGGTCCACCCCGAGCTTGCCCGCCAGGTCTTCCTGGGTGACATTGAAGCGGTCGAGATACTCCTTGAAGCCCTGCGCCTTTTCGATGGGGTTCAGGTCGGCGCGCTGAATGTTCTCGGCGAGGGCCGCTTCCAGGGTCTGGCGGTCGTTGAAGTCGACGACGACGACGGGCACCTCGGTCTTGCCGGCAGTGCGGGCGGCGCGCCAGCGGCGCTCGCCGGCCACCAGCTGAAACGTTTCGCCGACCTGGCGAACCACGAGCGGTTGCAGCAAACCATGCGTCTTGATGCTTTCGCAGAGGCCATCCAGTTCTTCGGTATCGAACGCCTTGCGGGGCTGAAACGGGTTTTGCTGGATGCGGTCGATGGCGACGACGGTCTGGCCGTTCGCCGCCTCCGCTTCGACGGCAGCGCCCTGAAATAATGCTTCGATGCCTCGACCCAGACGCGGTTTGTCTTTCATCCGGGAACCTCCACATGGAGCGACGACGCTCGACTCCCTTCGAGCGGGAGTATTGTAGCGAGCCAACAGCGGACGGGACAATGGGGCTTCGGCGGCCGAACGGCCTCAAGGTTTGCGCGACCGGCAGGAACGTTCCACGTGGAACATTCAGACGACAGCAAAGGCGAGCCTTCGCACCGAGCCTCCCGCATCAGCGGGGGGTATGCGAACTCCTCCGCTGACGCGGGAGGCGCGCAGGGATGGTTGCAATTCCACTATCAACCCATCGTCAGTCTAACCCAGGGTCGCTCGCAGGAGCAATCTCAGTTGCGGCGCGGCAGCCAAGTGGCCTTTTTTCGCGACGGCAGCGCCGGTTAGAATCCGCCTCGCTGACGACGGAACCGTCAGCAGGCCACGGACGGCCGACAGAGAAGCGGGCTTCCCCGCCGACTTCACCCATCGAGCAGATCGTCGGAGCGCACCCTTCATTCCGCTCCGCAGCACCCTTGCGCCGAAGTCTCGCCAGGTCTCCCGCGACCTGGCCCCATCTGTCATCACCTCTTCCCACCTGTCTTCAGGTACGGACCGACATGAATCGAGACCCGATCCTGTTTCGCGTGGACGCCTCCCCCGAAGCCGGCTACGAACGGCTGCTGCGCTGCATGGCCTATGGCAGCGCCCTCCAGCGCCGCCGTCGGCCGACCTACTTCCTCTCCCAACTCGAACCGCGCCATCTGGGCCTCAACATCAAACGCGGCGGCTGCGACTGGCTCGAAGCCGACGCCACCGTCGGTACCCCCGAGGATGAAGTCGAAACCATCCAGGAGATTCGCCGGCTGAAGGCAGCAGCCGTCATCGTGGATTCCGCCAACGCCAGCGAGTCCTACCTGGCGGCGCTGATGAAGACTGGCACCTGTGTGGTGTCGATCGATCACCTGGCCAACATCCGGCTGCCTTCGCAGCTGGTCATCAATCCGCTGCTCGGCCCCGGCCGGGAAGCCTACGAGCACGCCGACGACACCCAACTGCTGCTCGGCTGGCGCTATGCCCTGGTCCGTCCCGAAATTCGCCGCGTGCGGCCGTTGCGTTCGCAGGAGCCAGTCCTGCCCTTCAGCGCCCTGGTGGCGCTCGGCGACGACGACCCGAATCGCAAGTCGCTGGAACTGGCCAAAGTGCTGATGAACGTTCCGAAGGTCGAGCGCGTGGACGTGGTGGTTCGCCAGGAGCACCCCGACCTGCTGGCCCTGCAAGCCCTGGCCGAGGCCAATCCCGAACGGCTGAAGGTGGCCCTGGAGATGTCGGAGATCACCGCGCGCGTCGCCCGCTGCCACTTCGCCGTCACCAGCGGCAACGGCTTCTCGCTGGAACTGGCCTGCGTCGGCGTGCCCCAGCTGCTGATCGTCCAGGCGGAAGCTATGTGGCCCACTGCTCAGCGTCTGGAAGAAGAAGGCGCTGCCACCTGCCTGGGCTGGCATGAAAGCGTCTCGGCGGGCACCATTCGCACGGCGGTGCAGAACCTGCTGGGCGACCCGCTCGAACGGCAGGCGATGTCGCGCTGCGGCCGGCAACTGATCGACGCCCGCGGCCCCGACCGCATGGTCACCGCCCTGGAAGTGATGCTGCACCCCTCTCGCAACATTCGGGCCGGTTTCGCCGAAGCGGCCTGATACAATACTCCAGAACGTTTAGCCGCGAGCCAAAGGCGAGCGCTGCGGACCTGGCGCTCGTCTTCGACTCGCGGCTAAACCCTGGAGGATTCGCTCGTGGACAAATCCCAAGTCGCCGCCGTGCTGGACGAGATCGGCACCCTGCTCGAACTCCAGGGCGAGAACTCGTTCCGTTGCAACGCCTACCACAACGGCTCCCGCGCCATTCAGCAATACTCCGGCAGCCTGCCCGACCTCGTGGCCGCCGGCCAGCTCAGTACCATTCCGGGCATCGGCGAGACGCTGCGCGAAAAGATCACCACGCTTGTGCAGACCGGGAAGCTGCCCTTCTACGACGACCTCAAGAAGAAGTTTCCGCCTGGCGTCCTCGACATGCTCCGCGTCCCCGGCATGGGGCCGAAGAAGGTCAAGGCCCTGTACGACACCCTGCACATCGATAGCCTCGACAAGCTCAAGCAAGCCTGCGAGGCCGGCCAGGTCGCCGAGCTGAAAGGCTTCGGCGCCAAGACGCAACAGAAGATCCTCGAAGGGCTGGCCATCGCCAGTCAGTCCGGGCAACGAGTGCGCATCGACCAGGCGCTGGCCATCGCGGAACAGCTCATGGACGGGCTGAAGTCCTGCAAGGGCATCCAGCGGATCGAACTGTGCGGCAGCCTGCGCCGCCGTCGCGAGACGATCAAGGACATCGACATCCTGGTGAGCGCCGACGATGCAGGTCCGATCATGGACCGCTTCGTGCAGCTGCCGGGGGTGACCAATGTCACCGGGCACGGCGAGACGAAATCCAGCGTGGTCGTCTCGCTGGGCATCGGCCGGGAAATGGTGTCGATGAACGCCGACCTGCGGGTGGTGGATGAGCAGCAGTTCCCGTTCGCCTTGATGTATTTCACCGGCAGCAAGGAACACAACATCCGTCTGCGGCAGCGAGCCATCGACCGCGGCCTGAAGCTCAACGAATACGAACTCGCCGGCGCGAAGAAGTCCGTCCCATGTAAGTCCGAGGAGGACATCTACCGCGCGCTGGACATGGACTACGTCCCCCCGGAACTGCGCGAGGACACTGGCGAGATCGATGCCGCCGAGCAGCACCACCTGCCGGCGCTGCTCGAAGCCGACGACATCCAGGGCGTGTTCCATTGCCATACGACCTGGAGCGATGGGGCTGCCTCGCTGGAAGAAATGGCCGAGGCCGCCCGCAAGCTGGGGCTAAAATACCTCGGCATCGGCGACCACTCGCAATCGCTGACGGTCGCCAATGGCCTGACGCCCGCACGGGTCAAGCAGCAGCAGCACGACATCGACGCGCTGAACGCGAAGCTCAAGGGCATCCACCTCTTCAAGGGCATCGAGTGCGACATCCTGGCCGACGGCCGGCTGGACTACGACGACACGGTGCTGGCCAGCTTCGACTACGTGGTGGCCAGCGTCCACAGCTATTTCAACCAGCCCGAGCCGGAGATGACCCAGCGCATCATTCGCGCCATCAGTCATCCGAAGGTAACGATGCTCGGCCACGCCACGGGCCGCCTGCTGCTCCGGCGCGAGGGCTACAAGGTGGACCTCGAAGCGGTCCTGAAGGCGGCGGCGAAAAACGGCACGCTGATCGAGATCAACGCCCACCCGCAACGACTCGACATCGACTGGGTGCATGCCAAGCGCGCCAGGGAGCTCGGCGTCAAGCTGGTCATCAACCCGGATGCCCACGCGACGGGCGAAATCGCCCTCTATCGCTTCGGTGTGGACGTGGCACGGCGCGGCTGGCTCGAAAAGAAGGATGTGTTCAACACGCAGACCCTGGCTCAGGTGACGAAGGCGCTGAAACGATGAACGAGCAACCGACGAATCCGACCCCGCCGGAAGAGGAAGGACCGCCCGATTGGCGGCAATGCTACAGCGAGGACGGCGTCGATCTGACCCTGATCGACTGGATGCTGTCGCTGACGCCGCTGGAGCGGCTGCGCTACGCTCAGAGGCATGCACAAGCAATCGTGAGGCTGCGAAATGGCCGAGAAGCCAACACCTGATTTCGAGTTGATGCTCGAAACACTGACAAAGCATGACGCCGCATTCATCGTCATTGGCAACCTGAGCGCGGTCCTACAAGGTGCGGCGGTTAGCACCTTCGATCTCGATGTGGTGCAGCTGCGCACGCCGGAAAACCTGGATCGACTTGTCGCCGCACTGTTGGAACTCGGTGCCTACTACCGCGGTCAGGGCGACCGGCGGCTGAAGCCGAGGGCCGAGGTCTTGAAATCGGATGGCCATCACTTGTTTATGACGGTTGCGGGGCCTCTCGATGTCCTGGGCACTGTCGGCAACAATCAATCCTACGACGACCTGCTGCCGCGGAGCAGCGAGTTGCCCCTGGCATCTGGTCGCAAGATTCGACTCGTGAATCTGGCAACGCTGATCGAACTGAAAGAGCATGCAAATCGGGACAAGGATCGAGCTGTACTGCCAGAACTCAGGAGTACGCTGGCGCGATTGCAGAATCTCCCGCCATCAGCACCAGAGTAGCCCGATCACAGATCAACTTCGCCACGCCGCACCTTTCGGGCATACGCTGACAGGTATTGCCGATGGTCCCGTTCTGCTTCGTCGAGCAGTGGGCCTAGAATTGGCGAGTCGATCCGGTGCAGGCTCCAGAGAGCGGCCATTCTTGAGTATTCTTGTTCCTCGACAGGAAGAGTCCATGCGCGTCGGGCAAGTTCTTCGACCGCCGGTGAACCACGGCGGGCCAATGCCATCAGTGCCCGCCTCCGAACATATTCATGTTCATCTTCGGCAAAGGCAAGCAGGCTGCTATCTACCGAAGAGTTTGGGGATGCTATCCGTCCAAGTTGGTCCGCAAGTTGCCATCTTGCATCTGGTTCGCCTTGGGTGACTGCCAACGGTGCCAGACCAATCAACGTATCCGGGAATCGAGTCCGTATTTCCTGTGCAATTGCTTCGTTTTCGTTGTCCCTTGCGATCACAAAAAGCATGGCCTTCAGTTCATCCGCCGACCATCCCGC
>JAEUIF010000338.1 GCA_016795185.1 Planctomycetia bacterium
GGACCCTACGGAATTCCGTAGGGTCCGCTGTGCGGACCAGAGCGCCCTCACACCTTCAAGGCGGTGCGTTCGACCGCGAGGCGGAACTCATGATCGTGGCAGGGCAGCGCGATTTCCAGCAGAAACGCCGCCGCGCTGTCGAGCAGGTCCACCAGACCGCTGTCGAGATCGACGGCATGCTCCACCCGGCGCGCGGCGACGCGGAAGCCCCGCGCCAGCGCGGGGAAATCGGTGGTGGGTTCTTCGTGGCCGGGGTGCAGCAACAGCATCTTGACCGGCAGCTTTTCCACGAACGCGCAGGCCAGCTCGTGGACGTTGCTCAGGAAGCTGGTCGGGGTATCGACGGCAATGACGGTCTTCGCCGGGCAGCCGGCCTGCACGCCCAGCGCCGCCGGCAGCGCGTAGCCCTGCGCTCCCAGGCTGTCGCTGTGGACCCAGTGGTTCGGCGTGGGGAACTGCCAGGAGCCGGCGACGGCGCGCGCCGCGGGTCCGTGCCCGGTGGTCAGGATCGTATGGTCGAGCCTGCCGCGTTGGCGGGTCAGCTGCCAGAGGCGGCGCAGCACCGGATCGGGCGAACAGCGCGGCGGCGATTGTCGCGGTGCAGCACACGGTGTCGGGTCGTAGGCTTTCAGGCTGAGCGGTTCGTTAAAGTCGGGCGTCAGCAGCTGGGCCTGGATGTTCTTCGGCACATCGAGGATTACCGGGCCGGGCCGCCCGGTCGTCGCCACGCAGAGCGCTTCGCGGATGGTGCGCGTCAGGTCCTCGATGCGCGTCACCAGGTAGTGATGCTTGGTGATCGCCCGGCACATGCTGACGATGGGGATTTCCTGGAAGGCATCCGTACCCAGCACGGCGCGATGCACCTGGCCGGTGATGGCCAGCATCGGCACCGCATGCCGCTGAGCATCCGCCAGGCAGGTGACAAGGTTGGTCGCGCCCGGCCCGCTGGTGGCGAAGCAGACCCCGACCTTGCCCGTGGCCCGCGCGTACGCGGACGCCGCGAACCCACCGCCCTGTTCATGGCGCGGCAGAATGGTTCGCAAGCGGTCCTTGACGCGCGTCAGCGCCTGGTGAATGGGCAGCGTGGCCCCGCCGGGATAGGCGAACACCAGATCGACGCCGTGGCGGATCAGGCATTCGAGCAGTACGTCGGCCCCACAGGGACGGCTGGCGCTGGCTGGCATTCGGATTCTCCGGTGCGAACGAAGGCTCGACCCATCGTAATGCGGATTCGGGGTGTCCCCAAGGATTAGCAGGAATGACCCATCAATTGTATTAGTGTGAAAATATAGGATCAACCGTCGCAGTACGTCGGGCTTTCCAGCCCGACTGTCGCGCCGGCGATTTACGGAGTCGCCGAAACAGAAGCAGCGAACCACCGGCGCGACAGTCGGGCTGGAAAGCCCGACGTACCATCGCGGGGCGGTGACACCGATGCTTCACTCTTCACCGGCAGTTGCCGCCCAAGCATGGCACACAAACCGGATCGCAGGTCGGAAAAACCGAATTTGCACCGTCACCAACGGCGACCCCTGCGGTTTCAATTTTCAGGGGAAACCTGAAGACGCTTCCCGCAGCGAGCGGCCGGGCCTGGCCTCCCGGCCGCTCGGCTGGTGGGAGCCTGCGAAACCGTGAACGGTTCCGGTTCGCCTCTTGACGGAACCATTGGCCGGTTGCCAGAATAGGGAGAGAGTATCTCCTTCCCCTTTGCCATCACACCGCTTCTTCCGGAGGCCGATCCATGAATCGTTGGCAGTGC
The DNA here is from genome assembly GCA_016795185.1 of Planctomycetia bacterium. GTDB lineage: Bacteria > Planctomycetota > Planctomycetia > Gemmatales > Gemmataceae > JAGVLI01. The sequence goes on from JAEUIF010000338.1 coordinate 1,760, forward strand.
CTGACCGCCGCCGCCCTCCTGTTCGCCGCCGTGCCCGTGCAGGCGGGTGAAATCACCGGCCAGTATATCGAGGCCCGCACCTGCGAAGTCTTCACCGGCCCCTGCTTCAGCAACGCCGACACGGCGCTGACCGGCAAGCACGGCGTGCTGGCCTGGGTGATCGAGAAGGGCGAGCACGAAGGCGTGGCGCTGGACGGCCTGGGTGTGGTGGCGGTGGTCGCCGCTCAGGATACGCTCGGCATGCAGCAGACCGCGCCGGCCAAGGCGGTGCTGATCGTCGATCAGAAGGCTAACAAGGCCCAGCGGGCGGCGCTGATCGCGTTGGCCAAGAAGCAAGCCGGCAAGCTGCTCAACGACGTGGTCGCGGTCGAGACGGCCCCCATCACCCTCGACGTCTGCGAGTGCAAGGGCGACTCCTGCGCCAAGCTGACGGCGGGCGCTGCCAAGATCGAGACGCGCTGCATCAACGCCCAGCACGACAAGGCCTGCGGCAACGATTCGGCCCTGTTCCCGCCGCTGTCGGCCGGCGTGAGCAAGGTGCGGGCCGCGGTGGCAGTCGAGCACAGCTACAGCGGTCGCAGCTTCGGCGAGAACTGGAAGGACTGCGACCATCGCAGCGCTTACCTGGGCGCGTTTGTCGCCAAGTAACGCACCGGATGGCTCTTTCGTAGGGTCCGCTGTGCGGACCGCTGACTCTGGCCACACCTGGGGGAAACGGTTCGCACAGCGGACCCTACAATTCTGTCCAGTAACTCGACGGCTGGGCCAGCGCAGCGAGAGACGTGGTATGAACTTCAAGCCCACGGGTTGCGGCCCGTGGGCTTTTCAGTTGGCATTCTGGGCGACCACAGAGGCTTCACATAGTGGAGCGGTACCGACTGGAGCGCGGGGGCCAAGTGCTCGGGATCGTCACGCGCGAAGAGTGGGACGGGCACCAGGGATCGTGGCCCGATCAGGGGTGCCTGGAACCGGCCCCGGGATCGGAGCCAGCCATCGCCCTGCTGGCAACCGAGTGCCGTCTGCACGACGATGCGGTACGCACGGAACTGGCGGGCGGAGATTCATCTGGGTTGCTGGTCGAGGCTGCCAGAGTGCAGGCCGAGTTTCTGCGCCCCGGCGTTGTACTGGTGTCCGTCACCAGCGGGAGTTCACTGGCGGTGGACGAGTTCCACGCCGAGGGCGAGCGAGTGTACTGGCGGTGAGTCTTGGCGAATTGCAAACGGCTGTAGCGAACCACGGCCTGTCTGAGCCCCGGAGGGGCGTTAGCGTGGTAGCCCACG
>JAEUIF010000344.1 GCA_016795185.1 Planctomycetia bacterium
GGACCCTACGAGAATTCTGTAGGGTCCGCTGTGCGGACCTTACAATCCGATGCTACATCCGGTCGCGAATTGCTCTAGCCTTGATGGAGAAAGCACTGAATGACCGCAAATCGACGGGTGGCCCACACCGAGGACGCCGGGTAGGATAATGGACAACCAGTGGCGGTAAAGTAGCGGCGAAGTACAAACCGAGCGCGGCGAGCCCCGGAGTCCCGATGCAAGCGTGGTTCAAGTCGGCCGGCTCCTTCCTGCTCGGTTCGCTGGTCTTCGCCCTGGTTTACACGCAAGCGCCGCTGTACTACTCCAATCAGAATCAGTATTTCTTGCATGGCCTGGCCGACGGCGGGCTGGGCTTGCTGCACGCGGACTGGCTGGCCAACACCCTCGATCCAACACCGCTCTTCTCGCTGCTCGTTTCCGCGACCTATCGTTTCGGGCACACAGCATTGTTCTACGCCTGGTATGCCCTGCTCTTCGGCGTCTATTACTTCGCACTCTCGGGCGTATTCCGCTTGCTGCTGGGCGAACGGGCGACGCCGGTGCTACGCGCCTGCTTCGCCCTGCTGTTTCTCGGTATTCATGCCGGGGCGCTGCGTTTTGCTTCCGGTCAGCTGCTGGGCGTGGACTATCCCTGGTACTTTCAGGCGGGACTGGCGGGGCAGTACATCCTGGGGCCGACCTTTCAGCCGTCGGCCTTCGGCGTGCTACTGCTGTTGTCGATCTACCTGTTCCTGGCCGGCAAACCCTGGCAAGCCATCGTCTGGGCCTGTGCCGGGGCGACCATCCACACCACCTATCTGTTCTCGGCCGCGTGCCTGACCTTGGCCTACATGTTCCTGCGCTGGCGCGACGGAGCGAAGCGCGCTAGCGTGCTGCTCGGTGGACTGGCGCTGCTGCTGGTGCTGCCGATCGTGTTTTACAACTGGTCCACCTTCGGCCCGTCGTCGCCAAGTGCGTTCGCGGAAGCTCAGCAGGTGCTGGCACGTTTTCGCATTCCGCACCATTGTGTGATCGGCGATTGGTTCGACTGGGTGGCGGGGCTGCAAGTGGCGTGGATCGTCCTCGCCATGGTGCTCGCCCGCCGGCATCCGTTGGCTATTCTCATGTTGTTCTCGTTCGTGCCCGGCACGGCCCTGACTCTGGTGCAGCTGGCCACTGGGAACGATACGCTGTCGCTCTTGTTTCCCTGGCGCGTTTCGGTCTACCTGGTACCGCTGGCGACAACCGTCGTGCTGGCCAAGTTGCTGGCGGGCATCGCCGACCGACTCAATGCCTGGCCCGCGCCGCGCCAGCGCCTGGTGCAGTGGACCGCGCTGGGCGGCGTCGGCGGGCTGGTGCTGGGCGGCGTCTGGATCGGCACGCAAGACCTGGCCTACCCAACCAGCGATGATGAAACGGGCGTGCTAGCCTTCGTGCAAGCGAACCAGGCACAGGGCGGGGTCTACCTGATTCCGTTTGACTTGCCCCGGCCGCGTGTGCGCAAGGGCGCGTTCATGAACGATTTCGTGCCGCCCACGCAGCCCGGCAACAGCAATCGGTTGATCCGCATCGAACTACAGCGATTCCGGCTGCACACGGGCGCGCCGATCTTCATCGATTTCAAGTCGATCCCCTATCGCGACGTGGAAGTGCTGGAATGGCAACGCCGCGTGCAAACGGCGCAGGCCATCTACAAGCACCTGTACGCGGGCCAGGAAACTGCCGCCGCGCCGCTGCTCCAGGCAGAGAGCATTACCCACGTGGTAATGCCCGCACGCCACAAGCTCGAAGGCACCATGTTCCGGAGCGTGTTTGACGACGGCGCGTTTGCGGTGTATCGCATCAGCACTCCGCCGTAGCCGCGGGCGGCTTCGCACGACCAACGGAGTCCATCATGCACCGAATCTCACTCTGGCGTTCTCCGCCTCTGATTGCGGCGCTGTTGCTCGCGGGCTGTGTCGCAGTCCCGGCTGCCGAGCCACCCGCCAAACGACCCGCGATCTTCGCGCATCGCGGCCTGGCGAAGCACGCGCCGGAAAATACACTGGCCAACTTCCGCGCCTGCCTCGACTTGGGCCTGGGCATCGAACTCGATGTCCGCCGCGCGAAAGACGGCGCGCTCGTCTGCATCCACGACAGCACCGTGGACCGCACGACGACGGGCAAAGGCAAGGTGGCTGACTACACGCTGGCCGAACTACAAAGGCTCGATGCCGGCTCACGCTTCGATCCAGCCTTCAACACCGAGCATGTCCCCTCGATGGCCGAGGTCTTCGCCCTCGTCGCCCGGCACCCGCGCGCGACTTCTCTCATCGCGGTCGATCTCAAGGAAGCCGGCACGGAAGCGGACCTGGTCGCGCTGGCCCGCAAGCACGGCATCCTCGACCGACTCGTGTTCATCGGCCTGGCCATCACGCAGGCGGAAGTCCGACGAGAATTGCGCAAGGCGGATGCGAAGGCCCACGTCGCCCGCCTGGTGGGTGAGAAGGACGAACTGGGTGAAGCCCTGAAGGACGCCGACGCCGATTGGATTTACGTTCGCCACCTGCCAAGTCGCGACGACGTGGCGAAGGCGCGCACCGCCGGTAAGCGGCTGCTGATCTCCGGTCCCAAGGTGATGGGCCTGGAACCCGACGCCTGGAAGCAGGCTCAAGAACTGGGCTTCGACGCCATTCTGACGGACTATCCCCTGGAGCTGGCAGCCGTGTTGCGCGGCAAGCCTTGAAGCACCGATGAGCCGCCCGTCCAAAACCAGTGCGATCTTCTTCCCATTCGACCTTTTCGGCAGCGGGGGCGCGGCGGAAGGTGCGAAACTGCTGGCCGACGCCGTTCGCGAAATGCTGGAGGACAACCGGCAGGAAAAGAAGCCCACCCGTGCCGCTGCCTATCAGCGCCACGTCCGCACGACGGAACTGACCTTTGAGAAACTGCCCGACTACGAGGACTGGCGGCAGCGCGGCCGGGATGTCGCCCGGCAAGCGTTCGACAAGGGCGACTTCTTGCTCTGGACGGCCGGCAATCATCTCGGCGTCTTGCCTGTCTACGACGAACTGGCGAAGCTGCCCGGCAAGACGCTGGTGGTGCAGTTCGATGCCCACCTCGACATCTACAACCTCTCCGACTGCACGGCCGAACTGTCGCACGGCAACTTCCTGCTGCACTGCGATAGCCCGCTGCCTGCTCTCGTGAACCTCGGCCACCGCGAACTATTGCTGACGCCAGGCTACATCGACCGCTACTACCAGTGGACGATTCCCGCGTCCGAGCTGGCCATCGATCCGGCCCCGGCGCTGGAGCGACTGCGTCAAGCCTGCGCGATTGCCGACCGCATCTTCCTCGACCTGGACTGCGATTGTTTCGATCCCGCGTTCTTCCCGGCACTGGCGCATCCGCTGCCGTTCGGCATCAGCCCGCAGCAGCTGCTGCGCTTGCTGGCAGCGGCCTGGTCGCCGAAGGTCTGCGGCGCGGCGATTTCCGAGTTCGATCCGGGGCGCGACGCCAACGACCGCAGTCTGGCGACGCTGCTTTGGCTGGTGGAATGGCTATTGTTGACGCGGTACGAATGACCTTGGAGTATTTTGCGACCGGCTGTAGTGGTCCGCACAGCGGACCCTACGAGATTACGGTCACGGTCCAGGTCGTGGTGCCCTGGCCGTCGGTCACGTAGTGGTCCGCACAGCGGACCCTACGAGATTACGGTTGGGTCCGCTGTGCGGACCGTAGCGCCCGGTGCTACACCCGTTTGCAAAGTGCTATAGCCGTGGACACGAAGCACCCCGCAATACCTTGACGCCCCCCCAGGGTATGATAATCTACCCAGTACGCAACTGCGCAGGCCGGGAAGGCTCCAGGCCGCTTCATGTCACTTTCGTTGTTAGCGCCGGAGCGGTGCCGTCCCCAGGAACCAACATGGCCGACAACGATCCGACTGTGTTGCCGCCCGTCAGTCCCGAGCACCGCCACATTTGCGCTGCCAACTTCGAGCGCGCCAACCAGGTCATCGCCAGCGGCAACTACGATTACGGCATCCAGTTGCTGCTCACCTGCTGCAAGCTGGACCCTGCGAACATCATCTACCGCCAGACGCTGCGCCGCACCGAAAAGACCAAGTACAAGAACAACCTGCGCGGCAGCGCGTTTTCCATCCTGACCGCGTCCGCCGCGAAGGCGCGCATCAAGGCCGTCAAGCGCAGCCGCAACTATGTCAAGGTGCTGGAACACGGCGAGGAAGTGCTGGCCAAGAACCCGTGGGACATCGGCGCTCAGATGGACATGGCCGATGCCGCCGACGCCCTGGGCCTGCTCGACCTGGCCATCTGGATCTTGCAGCAGGCCCGCGAGAAAGACCCCAACCACGCGGCCCTGAACCGCAGCCTGGCCCGGCTGTTCGAGAAGCGCGGTAACTTCACCCAGGCCATCAACCTCTGGGAACTGGTCCACAAGGTCGATCCGAGCGACATCGAGGCGCATCACAAGGCCAAAGACCTGGCGGCGTCCGAAACCATTCTGCGCGGTCAGTACGATCAGGTGACCGCCACCCCACGTGAGACTGCCGCGGACGAAGCGCCCGCGCGTCGGCCTGGCCCGGCCGCTGCCAGCCCCGCCGAGCGGCAAGCCCAGGAGGCCGCCCGCCTGGAAGCGCGCATCAAGTCCGACCCGACGCGGGCCAGCGGCTATCTCGACCTGGCCAACTTTCACCGCCGGCACAATGACTTGACGAAGGCCCGCGAAATTCTGATGCAGGGTCTGGGGCCGACCGGACAGCACTTTCAGCTCAACCTCGATCTGGCCGAGATCGAACTGGAGCCCTTCCGCCAGAACCTGGCCATCGCCGAAGACAAGCTCAAAGCCGACCCGCAGAACGAGGAGGTGCGCAAGATCAGGCTAGGGCTGCGGCGCGAGATCAACACGCGGGAGATGGACATCTACCGCATGAAGGCCGACCGCTTCCCCACGGAACTGGTCCACCGGCTGGAACTCGGCGTGCGGCTGATGCGCGTCGGCCAGATTGATGAGGCCATCAAGGAATTGCAAGCGGCCCGCAGCGACGCCCGCATCAGCTGGCGGGCGCTGCTTTACCTCGGCCACTGCTTCAAGTTTCGCAACAACTGGAAGCTGGCCCGCCGCAACTTCGAGGATGCCTTGCACGCCCTCCCGCCCAACGAGCAGGATTCACGCAAGGAAATCCTCTTCGTCCTGGCCCAGGGCTGCGCCGAAGCGGGCGAACTGAACGACGCCATCGAGATGGGCCACGAACTGGCCAACCTCGACTACAGCTACCGCGACATCGGCCGCCTACTCGAAGAATGGCAATCCCGCTTACAGCAGGCGTAGCCTCACCCGCCTGCGGTTTTGCACTTTCACGTCTTCAACGACTGCCGCACCAGTTCTTGCACCCGCTGCACCTTGCTGTCGATCCGGCTTTCCGGGCCCTGACGATAATCGACGCGGATCGAACAGCTGATGCGATGGCAGTCCGGCTTCAACACCTCGTAGCAGCGCTGGACCACGGCGAAAACCTGCTCCCATTCTCCTTCGAGGATGGTGCCCATCGCGTGCAAGCGGTAGTTCAAACCGCTGGCGACGATCACCTCCAGGCAGCGGGCCACGTAGGGCGACACGCTTTCACCCTTGCCCAGCGGCGACATGCTGAAATCGAGCAGGACCACGTCGAACCTCCACCCGACCGGCATTATGACTGCTTCAGCAACTCCTCGACTCCCGCGCGGATCGCCTTGGGATAGTTGCCCTCGATGTGTTTCACTCGCTTGCCGGCGCGGTCGTAGAGAAAGGTCTGTGGCAAGCCGCTGAACTCCCAACCCATCAACAGCTGTTCGAGGTCTTTCTGCGAACTGGCCGCCAGCTGAAGGTAGTTGGCCTGCACGCCACGCAGGAAGGCTTGCCCGCGGTCGCGCGCCAGGGCGTTTTCGGGCGTATCGAGGTTCAGGCCAATCACTACCAGCCCGTCCTTCTCGTGTTCCTTGCGCAGTTCGATCAGTTCGGGTATCTCACTGAGGCAAGCGGGGCAATCGATCGACCAGAAATTGAGCAGCACGACCTTGCCCTGTTGTTCCTTCAGCACCTCGGCCAGTCCATCGTGCTTGATGGATCGCACAGGGACGGCTGGACCAAGCACGACGGTCTTGGCGGTCGGCGGCGCGGCCGTCGTCGCCGGAACGACGCCGACCTGGCTGGGCCGCTCGACTTTTCGTCCGCAACCGAGGCAGCAGAGCGCCAGGCACAGCAGGCTCGCCGCCGTCCACCGTTTCGCCGCGTTCATCGCCGACCGCCTTTCATTTTTCCTTCAACCATTCGACCACCAGCTTTTCGACGTTGGCGTAGCCGTCCTCGATGTCGAAGCCCTCGATTTTTTTGTATTTTCCGGCGCGGTTGAAAATGTAAATGCAAGGCGGACCATCGAAACGCAGCTTCTGGGACCAGACCTCATCGGTCTCGTCCAGATACAGATTCGTGAAGCCAGCCTTCTTGGATTGCAGGAACTTCAGAACGATGGCCTGGTCCTCGGCGGGGGTGTTGCCGGGACTGGGCAGCGCGACGGAAACGGCGGCGAAACCCTGAGCGGCGTACTTTCGGTGCATCTCGACCAGATGCGGGAACTCTTTCTTGCAACTCAGTCAGAAATCGGCCCAGAAATCGACGACTACCACTTTGCCCTTGAGCTTGCTGACCGTCTCCGCCAGGCCGGCGTACTTGACGACTTGCAGCTTGACGGCGGCTTCAGGGGCCTGGCTGATTCCGGGGTTGCCGATCAGCAGGCAACCCAGCGCCAGGCCGAGACGTGTGGAATGGTTCATACGAGTCGTCCTCGAAGAATGTTTCGCCGCAAGCGGCGGGTTCAAGCATGGGTAATGCGATACAGCGAACCTTTGACGCGCCCGACGCCGGGCGCGCCGGCGCGCGCGGGTTGCTGCGTGAAGGCGAGTTGCTGCGTTGCCAGTGCTTCGCGGAAGGCCGGCGCGGGCACGCGTTCCTGGTCCGCGAGCAGGACGACGCCGCCAGGGGCCAAGATTTTCTTCAACAGCGCGGCCAGCACGGGAGCCATCTCCATCTGGTAGATCAGGTCCGAGCCGAGCACCACGGGGACTTGCAAGCCCGGCGGCGGTTGACGCCAGTCGAGTTGCAGCACGTCGAAATCGCGATAGCCATTGATGCGGGCATTGTCGGCGGCGTAGCGCAGCGCGGTGGCGTCATAGTCGCTGAAAATCACGCGCAGCCCGCGCGACAGGGCCACCACTCCCGCCAATCCCAGGCCGCAGCCAATTTCCATCGCGGTCAATGGTTGACCGTTCACCGGCTGGGGCCAGGGTTCCTTGAGGATCGCCTTGGCCAGCATCCGGGCCGCTGGCCAGAGGTCGGCCCAGAAGGGGATGTACTCTTCCTCTTCGGTCCCGGCGCTCGGATCGCGGTGGCCGCTCAAACGGTCCACCTTGTCGGGACGTGTGATGATGAAGGTCTGGTCCTCGACGAACACCTGCTCGCGGACCGTCGGCCCCAGCACCTCGCTGGGGGTTGCCGGCATCTTCAGCGGACTCATGGGAATAGAAGCAACCACGACGAACACACGGTTCCTTGCGGACGCCCCGGCCGCGCTTCCTGACTGCGGCACTTGACGAACCGCCATTGTACCGTGCGTGCGAGCCGGCCGTAAAGATGCTGGCTGCCACCGCGAAACCACACGCGGGTGGCACGTCCCTCGGTACTCCGAGGGCGTGGGAGTCGCTCCACTACGCCCTCCGAGTACCGAGGGCCTGCCACCCCGGACGCGCAAAGCCGCCAGCGGCTCACGGTTTCCGCGGTTCGACCGTCGGCAGGTGCTTGAAGTCGTCCAGCGAGCGGGCCAGATAGAAGTGATCGAACAGCAGCCATTCGCCGTCGGCCGGCGTGAGCGCGAAACCGTGCAGGGGAAAAGCGCCAAAATCCTTGAACAGGTCGCGCGTTTCCACCACCCAGTCGCGCGGTGCGTCCGGACCCAGGCGCAACGACGGCATGAAGTGGTCCGCGCCCCGGTGGTAGCGATGCCCCCAGTGTGGTGTGGCCAGCTGTATCTGACATTTGTCCCCGCCTCGCTTCCGCCAGGCCCAGCGCAGAAAGCGGTACTGACCCGCCTGCGGCGCTTCGACGATGCGGAAGCCCCAGTGCGGCAAGTTGGCGTTGAATCGCTGGTCGCCGGCTACCCGCAGCGCCGCCCAGCCGCTGTAGTAATCGTCTTCTTCCAGGCTGACATGCCCACCGCCCTCGCGCAGCAGCGCGACCATGGAGGCTTCGTCCTCGAAGAGTCGCAGCAGCGGCGGCGACGCCAGTTCGCTCGGCAGCGTGGAGGCGACCTTGCACGAGAACCACCAACCGCCGCCGCCCGTGCTATCGACGCGCAGCACCAGCGTGTTCTTGCCCTTGGTCAAGCGGACGGGCACGTCCAAGGGCGGGCGGGTGTGCGAGCCCTGTTCGTAGCGCAGCTTGACGCCATTGTGCCAGAGGGTCACATCGTCGTCGCCGTGAATCTGGACGGTGGCTGCCAGTTCGTCGGGCGCGTCGAAGGTGGCGTAGGCGTAGGCCGACCATTTCGCCTCGCTCTGGTAGAACTGATTCAGATTGAGTCGGCCATTGGCATCGAGCGTGGCGTCGCGCCAGCCCGCCTGCTGGCCGTCCGCGCCGGGGTACTTGACGGTCAGATTGGGGTGCTTCAGGAACTCGGCCAGGTCGAAGGCTTCGCGCGTCGGGTCGATCGGAAACGGTCCAGCGACGTGCCAGCGGCGCGGCGCGGGCGAGAGTTGCTCGCGAATCTCGGCCACCAGTTCGGGCGTCAAGCGGCCGTCGCGCGCCGCCTGCTGCAAGGCGGGCAGCAGCGCCTTGCCGTGCGTTTGCAGGGCGGTGCGGGCGCGCGTCTGGAAGCCGGCCTCGTTCAGCCCAACCAGGATGCCATCCAGCGCCTGCGGCCGGTCGGCGTACAGCAGCAGACGGTCCAGCGCGGCGCGGCGCTTTTGCGGCTGGCGCAGGTTGGCCAGGGCGGCTTCGATTTCCCGCGCTGCCGGGTCGCGCTGAGTCGCCGTGGCCAGCGGCGGCGACGACGATGACCGGCGCAGGCTGAAATACAGCAGCAGGGCAATCAACAAAAGCACGCAGAAGCTGCCGCCGCCCGCCAGCAGCAGCCAGGGCAACCAGCGTCGCTGGCGCGGCAGCGTGGGCACCCCGCCGCTCAGTGGGGTCGGCCGCGAAGCGGCGCGCATCGTATCGAAGGAGTCCGCCGCCATGAGCCCGAATGCGGCATCGCTGTCGGCAGCCGTCGCGGTAGGGCGGGGCGTCGGCAGCGTCAGCACCTGGCTGTCGGACACTACCGGCGGCGGATACAGGCCCGCCAGCACGCCCGCCAGTTCCCCCGGCGACTGAAAACGATGCTCGCGGCGCTTGGCCAGCAGCCGGCGGACGACCTCGCGGACCTCCGGCGGCGTGCCGGGGGCCAGTTGTTCCACGGGCGTCGGCTCCTCGTACTGATGCCGGTACAGCTTCTGTTCCGGCGTGCAGTTCGGAAAGGGCGACTGGCCGGTGAGCAGAAAGTGCAGCGTGCAGCCCAGACTGTAAAGGTCGGCCCGGATATCGACGCTCGGCGAACCGGCGGCCTGCTCCGGGGCCATGCAATCGAAGGCGCCCATCAGCGCGCCGGGATCGCCGAGGCTGGCCGACCGCTGCATGCTTTCCTGGCTCGGTGCATGGGCCAGGCCGAGGTCGAGCACCTTGACGAGCCCCTTGGGCGAGCGCATCACCTTGGTCGGTTTGATGTCGCGGTGAATCAAGCCGCGCTCGTGACCGTAGGCCAGGCCGCAGGCTGCCTGGCGGATGCACTCGCACGCTGGCTCCGCTGGCAGCGGTCCCTGCTGCTTGACCAGCTGCAAGAGATTCGTGCCCTCGACGTACTCCAGCACCAGGATGTGTGCGTCGCCGATCTGGTCGGCGTCAAAGGCATGGACGAGGTTCGGGTGGCTCAGCTGAGCGGCGGTGCGGACTTCCTGGTAGAAGTAACGCACCGCGTCCGGGTCGTGCAATCGCTCGCGGCGGATGCGCTTCAGAGCCACGATGCGCCGCATCTTCTGGTGGCGGGCCTTGAAGACCGTGCCCATGTCGCCTTCGCCCAGGCGTTCAAGCAGCACATAGGCGCCGATCAGCAATTCTTGCGACCGATCCTGAAGGAGTTGGTTGATCTGGTAGGGTGTCAACCAGCCGCGTTGCATCAGTTCCCGCGCGAGGGCTCGTGGTTCCGCGAATTTCGCGCCGAGTGTGTCCAGTTCGGTCAGCTGTTGGGGAGTCAACAGGCACAACGTGCGCAGTCGCTCCAGCAGACCAGGGACGGTGGCGCTCGACATGAAGAGATACTCGGTCGCGGGGCGATTCTGGGGGGTCGTTGTATTCTAACCCAGAAACGGGCGGAAAGCGAGCGGTGAACTTCACTTGCGGTGGCTGGGTAGCTGGACGCTTTCGCGATCGGGTGGGGCGACAAGAAAACACGGCCGCCATCTCACGCCGGGAGAGTCAACGCGGGTGAGATGACGGCCGTGTCATGCGCCTCTTCGGGATACCAGCTCCTGGGCGACAGGCGAAGGGAGTGTTTCGGCCCCACTGCTGCAATTATAGCTCAAAAGGCAAGCGGCAGCGGAGAATCGCGTTTCCCCGGTAGCGGCAGCGCGTTATTTGTCCGCCCCGTCCTTCTTCAGCTTGCCCGCCTCGATGAAGAAGCGGACCACGTCGGCCTGCATGCTGAAGCGAGCCTTGAGCGACTTGCCGCCCTGGAGCACCATGCGCACCTTGTCGCCGTCGCTGTTCTTGAAGACCTGCTCGGCCGCCTTGGCCGCTTCCGGCTGTTCGGCCGCCAGCAGCGCCACGAAGCGCCGCAAGGACATTTCCAGCTGCACGATGGAGGCCGAAGTCGGCTGGGCGGCCAGGGCTTCCTTGAGCACGTCCAGGGCGTTGTCGCCGACGGTGAAGTAGACCGCTTCCGGCTTGACCGCGATGAAGAGCGGGCCTTCGCCGAACATGTCGCGCGCCCGTTTATCGAAGTCGCGCGTCACCTCGAAACGATGGACGTTGACCGTGCCGATCTTCTCGGCGTCCAGCTTGATCTTGGCCTGTTCCTCCGGCTTGAGCAGCTTGACGATGTCGCGGAAGGCATTTTCGACCGCCAGGCCGTCGCGGACCTTCATGCCGGCCAGCAGCGCGTACTTGTTGGCCGCGTTCGGCCCGCGCATCGTGACCGCGAAGTCCAGCTCGCCGGCCTTGAGGGTCGGCGTCAGCACCTTCAGGAACTTCTCGGCGGCCTCCGGGTTGCCGGTCTTGCGCTCCTGCTGCTCCTTGATGGCGGCGGCGATGCCCTCGTCGATGGCCGGGCCGAAGGCCTTTTTCAACCCCTCGGACAGAGAGACGTTTACCGTGAAGTTGATCGCCGAATCGCTGCCGACCGTGCCGGCGGTCACGCTCTTGGCTTGCAGGCCGGCAATGGTGGCTTCCAGCTTGCTCTTGGGCTGGCTGGAGAGCGACAGGTCGGCGCTGAGTTCGCCGGCCTTGCGGTCGATGTCGAAGCGCAGGGCCAGTTCGTTGCCGTCATTCAGCAACGAGCGGGCTTGCTGCAAGAAGCCGTCGAGCATGGCCACCTTGAGCTTGGCCTGCACCGGCGTTTCGTTCTCGGCCTTCTGCTCCTTGGCCTTGTCGAGTTCTTCCTTGAACTTGGTCAGGAAGGTTTCCTTGAGCTGCTTCGGCACGTCGCCGATCCGCAGCACCACCGAAACCGCGGCCTGGTCCTTCGGATCGAAGACCGCGCTGGGGCCAAGGATGCGCTTGGCGTCCACGGTGGCGGCTTTGTCGTTGGTGATGTAGGCGTAGCCGTTGGCGAAGCGCAGGAACCCCTTCACCGCGCCGTCGCCGGCCGTATAGCCGTGCAGTCCGGCATCTTGCTTGTCCGGCGTCACGGCGACGTTGTGCTGGTCGAGCAGCTTCAGGAATTCCTTCTGCTGAATGATCGGCACCATCACCACCAGGGAACTATCGAGGCCGTTCGGCCCGATGGCGCCATACAGGCCGATGGGCTTCTTGGTGTCAATGGCCTTGTCGCCGATGAAGGTTTGCAACAGCCCTTCGAGCTGGGCGCCGGATTCTTCCTCGCCGGCCAGCTTCGCCAGCCACTTGGCGTCGGTCACCAGGCTGTCGATGGAGCGGATGCGGACGAGCAAGGGCGGGCCGCCGCTGCCGCCCTGCTGGGCCTGCAAGACCGGCCGGGGTTCGGCGACCAGGCCGATGAGGGTGAACAGGGTGACAAGAGGCACGAAGCGTGCAAGCATGATCGTCTCCTTGGCCCAGGGGCCAACGCTGGCTCGGACGGCTGCCGGCCGATGCGGCGCGGCGTCCATCGTGGCGTTCCGAGGCTTTACCCCGCATCTTCCTGAAAAGTGTCATGCGTCCGGGGTTTCGTTGCCCGGACGCCGGAACCAGCTGCGGATTGTAACGAAGGAAGCGAAGCGGGCAAAGCCCGGCTGAGTCGGGAAGCGAGGCAGCGCGCGCACACCGGAAATTCACTGCAAATTTCCCGACTTCTACATTGCTATTGAAAATACATAAGTCGTGGTCTATATTTAATTAGGCAGCTACTCACCCACCAGCAGTCTGCCGGTGTATGTCCAGCGGGCGGTCACACCGCTCCTCTCCACTTTCATGCTCCCACAGGCCGAACTTCCTCCGGGAAGCTCTGAGTCGAGGCCCCAACGATGTGGCACGCACTCATCCTTGCGCTGATTCTCTGTCCCGAAGAACCCCAGCTGCCGTCGAAGGCTTGTCCCGAAGCCTGGCAGGCATTGAAGGATATTGCCCTCGTGATGGAAGTCGTCGGCCCGCACGAAAACTGGGCCACCGACTTCGCGTCCGAACTGCGCTACGTGCGTCGTTACTGGCGGTTGCTCCGCGACGCGCCGCCGCTGGCGGACTGCCACTGGCTGCCGCCGCCGTCGCTGGCGCGCGAGATGTGCTGCTTCAACGAGACGCATCAGGCGCACTTGCAGATGCAGCGGATGATCTACGTGCATCGCTGCAATCAGCTGAGCGAAATGATTGCCGAAACTCGTCAGCTGTATCAGGTCTGGGAGTGCGTGCGCCGCGCCAATTCGCCGAACGAATCGTGGGCGCTGCGTCGCCGCATGTTGCAACGCCTGCGCGAATCCATCGGCGAGGAAGCGTACTACGCGAACAAACTGCCCTGCTGGGTGCCGTGGTGGCATTTCCAGCAGATGCCGTGAAGCGGAAGTGGTGGCTATTCACCAGGCGTAGTGACGACGCGGACACGTTCACGGCGGGGATGAACCCCGCCGCTCGCGGGTATTCGCCGATCTGTTGAGGTTCAGGCGAGCGGCGGGGTTCATCCCCGCCGTGACTGCGCCGGCGGACTGGTTCGCACGGCAACATGGCCAATAAGTTCCACGCGCGTTCGGTCAAGTCCTGCCGTTACTTCCCCTTGGCCATCCGCTGGTGGTAGAATGCGAATCTCAGAACACTGCCATTCTACCACTCGACAACTCGTCCCACTCCCTGCGCCCTCGCGGCTTCGTAGACCTTTTGGGCCACCGCCACATCTTCCAGCGCGATGCCCAGCGATTTGAACATCGTGATATCGTGCGGGTGCGCTCGGCCGGTGTAGCGGCCGACGATGACCTGCCCCAATTCGTGGATGGCGCTCCAGTGCAGGGTGCCGTCCTCCAGCGGTTGGACAAAGTCGCCGGCCTCCAGCCGCGCCTGGTCTTTGCTATCGACGACGATGGTCTGGCAGCGACGCACGGTGACGGCATCGACCTCGGCCTTGTTCAGATAATTCGAGCCGATGACATTGAGATGCACGCCCTCCGCCAGCCAATTGCCGTTGAGGACGGGTTCCCGGCTGCTGGTAGCCGTGATGACGATGTCCTGGTCCTTGGCCGCTTCTTCCGGATAGTTTGCCGGGACGACCTCGGTCTCGCAAAGCTTGCTCATTTCCTCGGCAAAGCGCCGACGGTTCGCGGCATTGGGACTGTAAACGCGTACCCGGCTGACCGGCCGCACCTTGCAAACGGCCATGAGCTGGGTGCGGGCTTGCTTGCCGGTGCCGTACAGCCCCACCTCGACCGCATCCGCGCGCGCCATGTACTTGGTCGCCACACCGCTCGCCGCACCCGTGCGCACCTGCCCCAGCCAGTCAGCTTGCATCAGGCTCAGTAGCGCGCCGGTGTTGCCATCGTAAAGCCCAACGTGGAAGATCGCCCCTTGCCGGCTCGACGTGTAGCTCTTGTAGCCCAGCGCGCCCAGCTTGCGAGACGCCGCC
>JAEUIF010000346.1 GCA_016795185.1 Planctomycetia bacterium
ACCCAGACTGTTTCTCGACGGCGCAACCGGTTCCACGAGCGCGCACTAGGCTCTGGCAAACGCTTCCTGGCCCAAGGCGTAACAGAATTGCCGCCGTGGGACAAGCGCGAACTGGAGTCGCGCGCCGTTCCCTGCTATGCTGCATGGCGTGCAGCGGTCAGCGAAAGCGAGGCAGGACGTGCGGCGGTATCTCGGTCTGTGTCTGTTATTGCTACTCCCCACGCTGGCCTGCCGCCGGCCAGTGGCCGAGCCGCAGCCGCCCGGCGGCGCGGCCGAGGCCCCCGCGGTCAGTCCGGAGAAGGTCGAACTGGCGGGCTTGCATAACGTCCTGCGGGTTTCCGACCGGCTGTACAGCGGCAGCAGCCCCGAAGGCGACACGGGCTTTGCCTCGTTGCAGAAACTGGGCGTCAAGACGGTGATCTCGGTCGATGGCGCGAAGCCGGACGTGGAGCGCGCCCGCCAGTTTGGCTTGCGTTACGTCCACCTGCCCATCGGTTACGACGGTGTGCCGCGCGAGCAGGCGTTGAAGATCGCCCGGGCGGTGCGCGACCTGCCGGGGCCGGTCTACCTGCACTGCCATCACGGCAAGCACCGCGCCCCGGCGGCGACCGCCGTCGTGCAATTGTGTCTCGACGACCGGTGCAGCATCGCGAATGCCCTGGCGACCATGCAGACGGCCGGCACCTCGCCGCACTACACCGGCCTGTACGCCGCGCCGGGCGAATTCCGCCGGCCCAGCAAGCTCGAACTCGACCGCACGCCCGCCGACTTTCCCGAGATCGCGAAAGTTTCCGGCCTGATCGAGGTCATGATCGAAATCGAGCACCGCTGGGACCACTTGAAGCTGGTGCGCGCGGCCGGCTGGAAGGCCCCGCCCACGCATCCGGATATCGACCCGGCCCACGAGGCGCTGCAACTGGCGGAACACTACCACGAGATGGCCCGCCGGCCCGACGTACAGGACCGGCCCGAGGATTTCCGCCGCTGGACCACGGCATCCGAGAAGGGCGCGAAGTTGCTCGAAACGGCGCTGCGCGTCCGGCCCGCTCCGGACGCCAAGCAGGCGGAACTGGGCTACAAGCAGGCGGCCACCGCCTGCACCCAGTGTCATGCGAAGTACCGAGACGTGCCCCGGAAACCGTGAGACCTGCCGGGCCAAAGTAGGTCAGGCTTTCCAGCCTGACACGCAGCGCCCGCGATAGGCGGTAGCCGGCCGCTGGGAGGCCGGCTACAGTTCTCGGATAATGTCTAGAGCGTTTTGCGGCCGACTGTAGCGGTCCGCACAGCGGACCCTACGGAAATTTCGTAGGGGCCGCTGTGCGGACCGCAGCGCCCGATGCTACACCCGTTGGCGAACTGCTCCAAGCCGCACGTCGCCGACGCTGTGTGTCAGGCTGGAAAGCCTGACCTACTTGAGTCCGTCAATCGTGTGCGGGCTGGGCGAAGGTATAATGAGGTCATGAACCTGGACGAAGCCCTCGATACCCTGGCTCGCGACCCGACCGCGCCGCTCGATCTGGCCGAGGTCGCGCTGCGCCTGGCCCTGGACGAGTATCCCTCGCTCGACGTGGAAGCCTACCTGAGCGAACTGGACGGCATGGCTCGCGAAGCGCGGAACTATCTTGGCGGCGGGCTGGAAAGCCAGGTGCAGGGGCTGTGCCGGTATCTCTTTCACGAAATGGGCTTTCGCGGCAACACCCAGGACTACCACGACCCGCGCAACAGCTATCTCAACGAGGTGCTCGACCGCCGCACCGGGCTGCCCATCACGTTGTCGCTGGTGGCGATGGCCGTCGGGCAACGTGCCGGCCTGTCGGTGGCGGGCCTCGGTCTGCCAGCGCATTTCATCGCCCAGGCCAGCCAGGAAGGGCGCACGGTGCTGTTCGATCCGTTTCACGGCGGCCGGCAGCTGACCGAGGAGGACTGCGAGCACCTGATCGCGCAGAAGACCGGCCGCGCGGTGCCCACGGATTCCCTGTCGTTTCACCCCACACCGCCGGGTCTGATCGCCATCCGGCTGCTGACGAACCTGAAGGGCGTCTACCTGCGCGGCGAGGATTTTCCGCGCCTGGTGCGGACCACGGAGCGGCTACGGCAACTGGTGCCGCAGGACGTGACGCAGCGGCGCGACCTGGGCGCAGCCTACCTGCACATGAACCAGCCGGGCAAGGCCATCGACCATCTGAAAGCCTACCTGAAAACCTTGCCCGACGGCCCCGACACGGCGGCGACGCGCCAGCTGTTGGCCCAGGCCCTCAGCCTGGTGGCGAAGTGGAATTGACCGACAGCCCCTCTCC
>JAEUIF010000361.1 GCA_016795185.1 Planctomycetia bacterium
CTTTCCCCATGGAGGTTTCCGTGGCCAAGCATCCTTTGCCGACAATTGACCCCGGCCGCAGCGAGTTCGGCCTGGCCCGCACGGTCTGCGGCTGCCCGGATTGTGTCCGCAACTGCCAGTTCATCCCCGGCTATCTGGTTCCGGCCGATTCGCAGCGCATCCTCAAGCATCTCGTTCCCGACGAGGATCTCCTCGACTGGTCTCGACGGCACCTGCTGGCTTCGCCCGGCGCCAAGGTGATGCGCGGCGGCCGGGTCTTTCGCATTCCCACGCTGGTTCCGGGGCGGCGGGAGGACGGCGCCTGCCGGTTCCTCACCGCCGGCGACCGTTGCGCCATCCATCCCGTCGCCCCCTTTGGCTGCGCGTTCTTTGACAGTCATCAGGCCCGCGACGAATCCGATCGGCGCAGCAACCGTGGGCTGCAATCCGTGCTCGAAGCCTGGCAGAACGGTGACGCCTACGCCCAGGTCTGGACCATGCTGGTCGAGGCTGGACAGGTGGCGCCGCCGCCAGAGGTGTGCCGCACACAGATGCGGCAAGCGGGCAACCCATCCCTCAACGAGAAAGGAGAAGTATGACCGATCCGACCGAATCCATCCGCCTCACCCAGCTGGCGGAGATCAACGCCGTGCCCCGTTCGCGTGAAGAGCTGGAAGCGCAAGACGGCCAGGTCTGGAACATCGAGGAGCTGGCCCGTGATTTTGAAGTGCTGGGCTTCCTGGCACCGTATGTCGTCGTCCGCCGTAAGGCCGACGGCCAGCTCGGCAGCGTGGCTTTCCAGCACGCGCCCCGTTTCTACTTCGATTTCACCCCTGATCAGCGCTGACGAGCCATCAGTCTTTCCCAAGCAATTGTTCCATTTCTCACTTTCCCACTTTTCACAACGGAGGAGATTCCATGGTCATCCTGTTCATCAACAATCACGGCGGCGGCTTCGCCGACCACATCGAGGTCGCGGAAGCGACCACCGTGGCCGACCTGTTCGAGGAGCGGCTGCCCGGCTGCCGGGCGGAGGATTTTCTCATCCGCGTCAACCGCCAGCCCGCCAGCG
This sequence comes from Planctomycetia bacterium, assembly GCA_016795185.1. Classification (GTDB taxonomy): domain Bacteria; phylum Planctomycetota; class Planctomycetia; order Gemmatales; family Gemmataceae; genus JAGVLI01. The sequence continues at coordinate 1,052 of JAEUIF010000361.1, forward strand.
CCGACCAGGTGCTGCAAGCAGGTGACCGCGTCAGCATGACGCCCACCAAGATCGAGGGCGCGCGATGACGCAGCCGACTCGATTGCTTCTTCGCGCCGCCGGCCGGCTCAGCAACTTCTGGCGTTCGCGGGCGCAGCTCCTTGCTCGCGAGGAACCCTACCGGCTGCGCTACGTCCGGCATCACCTGGAGGCGCTGCAAGGCGCACTGGATCGACTCGACAAGGCCCACGGTCTGGGGCTGGAATTAGTCCTGCCCACGCTGCGGCTAGAGATCCTTGGGCACCTGGAACGACTGCGCCAGGCCGGCAGCGAGGCCAAGGACGCGATGCTTCGCCCCGGAGTGCAAGCGCCCGGTGCGGGCGCGTTCCTCGAAGAGCTGCGTCAGCTCGAAGACGATTTCGCTGACTTCTCGGTCGATTGGCGCCAGAAGGCCATCCGCGTCACTACCGAGCCGATCACCTTGCGAGACATCTATCTGGGGCCGTTCGCCATCCAGTTCCACTGGGAGCGGCTGCTCCACCAGCCCGACGTTTCCTGCTTCGACATCGTCGCCCTCGATCCCCATCCGGCCGCGGCCAACGATCGGGTTACCCACCCGCACGTCAAGGACCGCTCGCTCTGCGCCGGCGACGCTTCGGTGCCGATCCGCAAGGCATTGGAGCAAGGCAGGCTGGCGGACGCCTTCTATCTCGTGCGCTCGGTCCTGGAACATTACAACCCTGGCAGTCCGCACATCGCGCTGGACGAGTGGGAAGGCACCGATTGCCACGACTGTGGACGCAACGTCGGCGACGACGACCGCTGGTGTTGCGAGGCGTGCGGCTGCGATTTCTGCGACGACTGCATCGGCAACTGCGCCAGTTGTGACGCCACGCGCTGTCACGGCTGCCTGATGCGCTGCGATGTTTGCAACGAGCCGTGCTGCGCCCGCTGCCTGGAAACTTGTGCTGGCTCGGGCAACGAGTGCTGCCGCCATTGCCGGGCTTCTTGCTCCCAGTGCGGCGCCACCGTGGCCCGCGACGATTGCGATGAAGCGGGTCGGTGCCCCTCCTGTCAGCCAACTTCAATTCCTGAACCCAATCCACCGGAGAATACGCATGATCCCGATCCTGAACCTGCTCGACCTGCCTCCCCGTAGAACGCCTGGCCGCCTGACTTTCTCGCCGCTCGCTTACCTGAAACTCCAGTATTTCTGCCATGCCGGTGACACCGAGGTGGGCGGCTTCGGCATCGCTGCCCCCGACGACCTGCTCTACATAGAGGACTTCGTCACCGTCCGCCAGGAAGTGACCGGCGTGAGCGTCCGCTTCGTGGATGCCGCGGTCGCCGATTTCTTCGACGGCTGCGTTGACCGGGGCCTCAAGCCTCATCAGTTCTCACGGGTGTGGGTGCATACGCATCCGGGCGACCTGGCCACGCCCAGCAGTCTCGATGAAACGACCTTCCAGCGCTGCTTCGGCGTCTGCGACTGGTCGCTCATGTTCATTCTCGCCCGCAGCGGCCAGACCTACGCCCGCTTGTCGTTCGCTGCCGGCCCCGGCGGTCAGCTCGTCCTTCCCACGACCGTCGATTGGCCGGCGTGGCCGGACTGCTTGCACCTCCAGCCCGGCGTTCTGGAAGCGCTGCTGGCCCAGTGGGAGCGGGAGTATGCCGCCAACGTCATCGCCTTACCCACCATGTTCGAGGACACCCTGCGCGGCTCCGGCATCGAATGCGGTTTGGACGACCGCTGGGAGATCGCGGAGAAATCTCCGGAGGAACCCAATCATGCCGAACCCCAGCATGCCCAGTCTTGAGCGCGACAGCCGGCAGCGGGACATCGTCCCACCAGAGCGATTGGCAA
>JAEUIF010000365.1 GCA_016795185.1 Planctomycetia bacterium
GACCGCGTTGCGCAGGAAGAGTACCAATGGAACGGCGTACAACATTCCGAGCACGCCGCAAGCGGTGAAAGCGAGCCGCCAGCCGAGGTTGGGGTCGGCGGCGACATAGCCGCCGAAGCCGCCGACGATCACGCCGAGGTAGATCGCCATCTGGTGCAAGCCCACGGCCCGGGAACGAGTCGCTCCCGTATGGTAGTCGGTGATGAGCGCCAGCGCCGCCGGGATGTAGAACGCCTCGCTGATGCCCATGAACGACCTGGCCCACAGCAGTTCGTGGTACGTCGCAACCTGTCCGGTCCACCAGGTCACCGCCGACCACACGAACAAGCTGCCGCAGATGGTGAGGCGGCGGCTGAACCGATCCGCGATGTACCCGCCAACGAGGCTGCACACCGCGTAAAACCACTTGAACTGACCCAGCATGAACCCCCAAAGCTCCTCCCGGTTCTCGGCTTGACCGAGCGTCGGAATGGAGTCCATCACGGAGGTCTGCATCGACGCGAGCATCTGTCGGTCGAGGTAGTTCAGCATCGCCACCGGCATGAGCAGCACCACGACCAGCCACGCTGTCCGGGGGACCGTCGAAGTTGAATCGGGCACTGCTGTGGTTACTCCTGCTGTTCGGGCTGGAAGCCTCACACCGGATGCCGGGCGCTTCGCCGCAGCCATCCTGCCAAACGCGGGTGCGATGGGTCAAGTGTCGTGGTGATTTGGCACGGAGTGGCAAAACACTGGGGTTTTTGCCACTCCGTGCCAAGAGGCAATTGGCGCGCAGTGGCAAAACACTGGGGTTTTTGATCCTCCGCGCCAGGCGGATTTTTTTGCTCATCAGGTTCGTTGGCGCGTCGAGCTAGTGCGGGCTCAAGCGACCTGTTGTGCAATGGGAAGGAACTGGGTGCCATGCCCACGGCTCTGCGTGGGCATGGGACGCTTGCAGGATTTCCATGCCCACGCAAAGCCGTGGGCATGGCACCCAACCCACCTGATTGAACAGGTTGTCCCTTGCCTCAACACTAGCCAACTTAGCCCTTGGCGCGCGGCGAGACGGCGGCGGGGCCTTTGAAGATGGCGAGTTCCTTGAGGCGGTGCATGACCTCGTGGAAGTTCTGCGGGCGTTCTTCCTTCTTCTTGGCGAGCAGCTGCATGACCAGCTTGGCGAAGTCGTCGGTGACGTCGGGGTTGTGGCCCTGGGGCGTCATCGGTTTTTCGCGGACGTGCTTGTTGAGCAGGTCGTTGACGTTCTGACCGACGAACGGTGGGCGCAGGGCCACGATCTCATACATGGTCGCGCCGAAGCTGTAGAGGTCGGCGCGGAAGTCGAGGTCGTCGCCGCGAATTTGCTCGGGCGCCATGTAGCTGGGGGTGCCCTGCACCTTGTGCTTGCGGCCGAAGAGGCGGGCGAAGAAGCCGCGCTTGGTGCCCTTGCGCTGGGCGATGGCGAAGTCGATCAGCTTGGCCTGGCCGGCGCTGTCGGCGAGGATGTTGTCGGGCTTGAGGTCGCGGTGGAGCCAGCCGGAGCCGTGCATGTAGGCGAGCGCGGTGGCCATGTCGCGGAAAATCTTGTGGGCATGCTGCTTGATGAAGTCGGTCTGCTTGTTCTGCACGCGGAACTTCATGCTGCCAGCCGCGAAGTACTCCATGACGAACCAGGGCTGCTTGGGGTTCTCGCTGACCTTGTGAATCTTGATGATATGCTGGTGCGCCAGCTTCTGGCCGACCTTCGCTTCGTGGAAGAGCATGCGCCGCTGCTCGCCATCGCGGATGGCGTGGTCGAGCAGCGATTTCATGGCCAGGTGCCGGCCGCTGGCCAGCTCGACCACTTCCCATACCTGGCTGTTCTGCCCCTTGGCGATCAGGCTGCGCAATTTGTAGCCGCTGATGACCTGGTCGATTTCCACGGTCTTCTCCCGTTGGTTAGTTGTCAGTCGTCAGGGGTCAGTTGCGGCCCCTGATACCAGACGAAGGCGGATGAACGTGGTGGTCCTGGCAACTGAACACTGACAACCAACCACTGACCACTACCAGTATTCCTCGAAATGGACGTTGCCGTGCAGCTTGACGGTCGGGTTATCGACCTGGAAGCCCAGCTTTTCCAGAATTTCGATGACGCCGAGGGGCTGCGGATAGTGGCGTTGCCCGGTTTCCTTGTCCTTGATGGGCACGCCGATCATCTTCGGGTTGCCGCACAGGTAGACGTGCGTGGTCTTGGGGTCGAGCGGCCGGCCGAGGCGTTCGGCCAGCTGGCCGCTGGAAATCAGGTCCTGGATGTAGACCTTGTGCTGCACCGTGTCGGCCTCGCGCGTCGTCAGGCTGAGGTACTTGTAGTGCGGGTAGCGCTTCATCAGCTCTTCGTGGATGGCCAGGTAGGCCAGGTCCTTTTTGTAGCGGACGCAGCAGGCGGAGAGGATTGGTCCGTCGTGGCCGCGGCGCAGCAAGTCCCAGAGCATGTAGTTGTGCGGGGCCTCGCCGGTGCCGGTGGACAGGAAGACGACGGCATCGCCGGGCTTGACGGGGTCGAGCGTGAAGTGCCCGGTGATCTTCTCGACCATGTTGAGCCGGTCGCCCTCGCGCAGGTTGAAGAGGCGCGGGGTCAGGGCGGGCGGCTTCTCCTTACCCGAATCGCGCACCAGCACGATGTAGAATTCCAGCCAGCCGTTGCGGGAGGCATCGGGCACGAGCTGGCCGTCCTCGCCGAGCAGCGGGCAGCTAATGGAGTAGGCGCGGCGCGTGAGCTTGGCCTCTTCCTCGGGTTTGAGGTGTTCCTCCTGGCAGCCGGCCAGGCGCGGCTCCCAGTTGCCCAGGCCCAGCGAGGTGTACTGGCCGGGCTTGTGGGCCGGCATGGGAAAGTCCGGCTGGACGCGCAGGCACATCAGGTCGGAGTTCGCCAGGCGGATGCCCGCCACGGTGGCGTTGTAGCGTTGCCGACGCAGGTCGGCGATCTGTTCGGGAGTCATGATGGCACTTCCAGGGCCAGCCTCTGGGGAAGCAGAGCATTGAGACTCATCCAATTATAGGCACAGAAGCGCCAGGTCGGCGAGCGCCGGATGTGGAACAGACGGGAAGTTCGCCCCCCTGCCCTGCTGGGGGTGGCCTCAGGCCGTTTCGTCGTCGTCCGCCGGTTCGGGGATGAACTCGACCCCCTCGAATAACTCCGCCAGCGGCAGGTCGATGTCGATTTCTGGCAGTGCGATGACGGCGTCCAGACCTTCGTAAATCTCGCGAGCGAAGCCCTGCGCGGTGCGGCGGTAGGCGACGACGGCCGGCATGTCCTGCTCGACCAAGAGGTAGACCCCCAACGACGGGATGGTCAGGTAGGCGTCCTTCTTCTCGCCCTCGTCGATGCGCCGGGTGCTCCGGGACAGCACCTCGACGATGACGGCGGGTTCGTCCTGATAGGAATGGTCCGCCGGGTTGGACCGACAGACCACCTGGGCATCCGGGTAATAGAAGCGGACGTGGGTGGGCAGCTGCACGCGGACCTTGGTATCGGAATTGAAGGGCCGACAGCGTTTGCCGCGCAGGCGGGACCCGGCGGCAACGAGGGTATTGGTGGCGATGAGGTTGTGCGCGATGCGCGCGCCGGCCATCGCGTACACGACGCCTCCCAGGTACTCGTGCTTGATGGGAGAAACCAGTTCACCGGCGAGGTAGTCCTCGACGGCAATCAGGTGCAGTTTCTTGGCGGCGGTCATGGTGCCAGTTTACCGGAGGGTGGAAAGTGAAACAAGCATGCCGGAAGCCGTCATGGCTTCTTGCCGTCTCCTTCCTTCCAGAACTCCGCCGGCGACCGGCCGTTGATCTTCTCCAGCGTCTTGATGGAGCGGAGAATCGTGGCGTCGCGCTCGGGCCGAAGCTTGTCGCAGACGAGTTCTTTCAGGGGGAGGTCTTGCAGCGGGGAGAAGTCCGCGATCGGGGTGCCGTCACAATTCAGGTAAGTCAGCGGTAGGCCCCGCAGCGGGGACAGGTCGGCGACGCGCGAATGGTTACAGACGAGTCTGGTCAATGGCATGCCGCGCAGCGGCGAGAGGTCGCTGACGCGGGTGCCGTTGATCGTCAGTACCTGAAGCGGCATCCCACTGAGCGGCGACAGATCCGCGACTTTCGCGCTGGCGACATGCAATTCGGTCAACGGCAGTCCGCGCAGCGGGGAGAGATCGCTGACGGAGGTAGCGCTGCAGCTCAGTCGTTTCAGGCCCGCCAGCGCGCGCAGGGGAGAAATATCGGTCACTTTGGTGTAGGAAAGCGACATGCCGATCACGCGGCCATTCTCGATTGTGGTGGGAGCGGCGCCGTCATAACCTGGGTTCAGTTCCTGAAGCTTGGCGGCCACGGGCTTGACCTGCTCCTCGGCCGGCAGCTTCTTCGTGTCCTCGATCCACTGGAGGAAGGCGGCGTGCTGGGGATCGTGCTGCTTCCAGAAGTCGAGGGCGGGTTGCCCATTCAGCTTCGTCATGGCCCACAGTGATTTGAGCACTTCGGTATGACGTTCCGGTTGCTTGACTCCTTGCAGATGTTCAAAGCCCATGCCCCGCAGCGGCGACAGATCGGCGACGGGGCACGCTTGCATGTCCAGATACCTGAGCGGCATGCCGGCCAGCGGCGACAGGTCGGCGACTTTGGTGTTCCACATGTCGAGGCGCGTCAATGGCAGGCCGCGCAAGGGCGTCAACTCGGCGATGAGGGTTTCGTTGATCCGCAGGTCGCGAAGCGGCATGCCCTGCAAAGGGCTCAGATCGCGGACTCCGCAATGGGAGCAATTCAATTGTTGGAGCGGCATGCCCCGCAACGGCTCCAGGTTGTTGCACCGGGGGTTGCCCGCCAGCGTCAGGTTGCGCAATGGCAGCCCCCGCAGCGGTTCCAAGGTGGCCAGTCGGCCCGAAGTGCGGTCGCTGGCATCGATGTTCAGGCGCTGCAGCTCCGGGAAGGCACGCACGGGTGAAAGGTCGGTGATCCGGTCGGTCAGGAAGCAGAGGCGCGCCACCTGTCCTTTCTCGATGGCGGGGTCCACCTGGCCGTCGAAGCCCGGATTCCGTTCCTTCAGCTTGGCCGCCACGGCCTCCACCTGCTTCTCCGGCGGCAGCTGCCGCACTTCGCGAATCCACGGCTCCAGCACGTCCGCTTGCAGCCAGGGCACGTCCTTGACCGGACGGTTGTTGATCGTTTCCAAGGAAGCTATTGATCGCAAGACATCAGCCGCATTGCGGAGATTTTCGCTGCCCGAAACCTGGCGGAGCGGCAGACCGCGCAGCGGACTCCAGTCCGTCACTGGATTATGGTGGAGCGAAAGCCACATCACGGACATCCCTTGCAAGGCCGTCAGGTCGGCGAGCCGTCCACGGCCCGGACCGCTGCCGTCGAGGTAGAGCGTGCGAACCTTCGGCACGGCGCGCAAGGGCGAGATATCGCTGATCGCGTCGGTGGCGAAGCGCAGGTAGTCCACCTCCTTCCCTTGCAGACGGTGTTCCACCTTGCCGTCGAACCCTGGATTCAACTCCTTCAGCTTGGCAACGACCGCCTCGACCTGCTTCTCCGCCGGGAGTGCCTGCACCTGCTTGATCCAGGCCGCATCCGTCCGGACGGGCGTCAGCGTCACGCCGAGCGGCCGCAGCACGAATTTCTGAATTTGAAAGGCGCTGACCAAGGTGCAGAGCGCGAGCTGCTCCGGGTTCGGCGCGGTCCACCTCGGGTCTGCATTCAGGCGTCGGTAGTCTCCCTGCCAGTCGATAATTTTCTTCCCGTCGCTGTGGACCGTGACGCCGGCCCGGGTGACGCGGATCGTGACACGGAACAGTTTCTCGTTGGTGAACAGGCTGCCGCGATAGGTGGTTTCGTTCTCGTCGGTTTTCCCGTCCAAGTGGGCCAACCGCGAGGTCGTGCCCTTGTAACCGTCGAGCACCAGGTGAAAAGGTCGGCCGCCGCCGACCAGGCCAAGGATCAAGGTGTCCTGCGCATTCATGCGGGTGGCCTCAATCTCCAGTTCGTACTCGGCGGGCGGAGTGTAAGAGACCTGGATACCATTGTTGGAACCGTGTTGGGGCGTCAGCAAGACCTGGCCCTGGAAGCGCCAGTGGGGCGCGTTCTTGACGCCGTCGATATGTTGGAGCAGGTCCACTTCACCGGCTCGGACAAGTTGCCCCGCGCCGAGCGGACGCAACACCATTTTGTGAACGAGGAACTTGCTGTTGTAGACGCCCAGCGCGAGTTGCTTTTCGTCCAGGCCCTTCCACATGTGATCCAGGGTCAATCGGCCGAAGTCGCCTTTCCAGTCGATGATTCTCTTCCCATCCACGCGCACCGATACGCCTTGCCGATCCACGGTCACGCCCACCGTGGCCGGCTTGCCGTTCTCGAAGACCGTCCCGTGAAACGTGGACTCGTTGACGTTGCCTTTCTTGCCGTCGAGCAGCGACAGCCCCGAGGACGAAGCGGCGTAGCCGTCCAGCCCCAGCATGAAGCCGCGCCCGCCGCCGACCAGCCCGATGAAGAGGTTGTGGCTGCCCTCCACCGGAGTCAGGGTCAGCTCGATCTCGTATTCCGGCGGAGGGGCGAAAGGAACTTGCAGTGCCTGCGCTGCCCCTTTCACTGGCGTTGCCAGGGATCGCTCTTCAAAGCGCCACTGGCCTGACAGGGCATGTTTTTGCGGATCGATCAGCTGGAATAGGTCGATTTCCCCCTGCCGCTTTACCCCCTGCCCTGCTCCGTCCGGCACTTGGGCGACCACCTTGCCAACTTTTTCGACCGTGATTGTGGCACCAGTCGGCACTTGCACCACGGTTTCGCTGCCGTCCTGGTTCTTGATTCTGATCAGGATGGGCGTGAGGAGTGCCAGGCCGCCCACGGCTAGCAGGAGCGCGGCGACCAGCGGCCAGCGACGACGGCCTTGCCGGCTCGGTTGGGTGACGAGCGGGGCGGTGACATCGTCCTGCGAGAGCTGCTGCCACTGGTTCGGCGCGGATTCGATGGGAGTGGCTACTTTCACTTGCAGGGCCGCCTGCTCGCGCTCGATGGTCTGAATCGCCGCGACCACGGCCTTGGCCGATGCCGGCCGCGCCTCGGGTTTCTTGGCCAGCAGCTGCATGACCAGCGCGGCCAGCTTCGGCGGGAGGCGCGGATTCAGTTCCTGGATGGTCGGCGGGTCCTCGGTGGCGACGGCCATCAGGGTGCCCATCGCGGTTTCGCCCTTCCAGGGCAGCCGGCCGCTGCACAGGCGATAGAGCACCACGCCCAGGCTGAACAGATCGGCCCGGCCGTCGATTTGCTGGCCGGTGGCTTGCTCCGGGGCCATGTAGGCGGGCGTACCGACGATCATGCCGCTCTGCGTGATGGTCGAATCCGCGGCGGCCGGCCGCGCCAGGCCGAAGTCGAGGATCTTGACCCGGCCGCCGGCGGTGGCGTCCAGCCAGATGTTGGCCGGCTTGATGTCGCGGTGAATCAGCCCGCGTTCGTGGGCGACCGCCAGCCCCCTGGCGACCTCGCGTCCGAGCTTGAGGATCTGGCCGAGGGTGATCGGCTTCTTCGTTTCCTTCACCTTCTTGAGGTAGTCTTCCAGCGACATGCCCTTGAGCAATTGCATGGCCAGGAACGGCATGCCCCGGTCTTCATCCACCTGATGGATCGTGACGATGTGATCGTGCTCGATGGCGGCGGTGGCGCGGGCTTCGCGCAGGAAGCGTTCCTTCGCGGTGGCATTGACGGCCACCGCCGGCAGCATCACCTTCAGCGCCACGGTTCGCTGGAGCTTCGGGTCTTCGGCCAGGAAGACCATGCCCATGCCTCCCTGCCCCAGCAACTTGAGGACGCGATACGGCCCGAGGCGGCCCATCTCATCGGCGGCTTGGGGCGGGGCGAGCACCTGCCTGGCTTCCTGGGTGAGCTGGGCAGGGTTGCCGTGCAGCGTCTGGCCGGGCGGCAGGGTGTTGCTGCCGCCCTGCACGGCGATGCCTTCCGCCTGCTTCAGCAACGCAAGCAACTCCGGGGCGAGCGCTTGCAAGCGGCGATTGCGAATTTGCAGGATGAGCGGATCGGAAACCGCGTCCAGGCCGTGCAGTTGCTGCTGGCAGTGGGGGCACTGGCAACTGTGGTCGGCCACCGCGCGCCAGGTGGCGTCGGGCAGCTTTCCGAGAACAAAGGCGGACAGGTCTTCGTGACTGGGTCAAGCGGCGCGCTGCATGACGGGGCTCCGGAGCACGGTGGCGGTTGACTCCGGTAATAACATCGCGGGGGCGTAACACGGCGGCTGCAAGCGCTCGCCTGCGGCTCGCGGCTAAACGGGTCAGGCTTCGCCCAGGTCGGCGAGTTCTTGTCGCAAGCGCTTGAGAATGCGGGACTTGGCAACGCGCACCGCGTCGGGCGTCACGCCGAGGTCAGCGGCGATGTCACGGGTGGCGTGGCCCTCGACCGTGGCCCGCCAGAACATGGTCCAGGTGCGCGGCTCGAATTCGCCGCGTATCTGTTCAAGCGCGCGCTGCACCAGGTTGCCGTCCGTGGCGGACGGGTCGGGGTCGGCTGGCGGTTCGGGCAGTTCCAGCAGGCGCTGTTGCGCGTCGGAGCCACCCGCTGCGACCGGCCCCTTGCCCTGGCGGCGAAAGTGATCGGCGACCTTGTGGCGCGTGATGGTCCAGAGCCAGCCGCGAAAACTGTCGCCGGGCCGCTCGCGGCGGAAGGACGCAATCTGCCCCGCCACGGCCTGAAAGACATCCTGAAAAATGTCGGCCACGTCGTCGGGCCGCAGTTCCCAGCGCCGGCACCACTGATAGACGAGCGGGCCGTAGAGTTGCACGAGGCGACGCCAGGCTTCCTGGTCGTGGGCCTTGACCCGCTCCAGCAGGCTCACCGAGGTGGAGCCCGGGGCTTCGGAATACAGTTCAGTGGCTGGGTTGGCAATGGTCATGAGCGAATCGTCGAGCCGGGTTGAGA
>JAEUIF010000366.1 GCA_016795185.1 Planctomycetia bacterium
TAGTTCCGCCTCCAGGCGGCGATCGGCGCACGCCGCCTGAAGGCGGAACTACGAACGAGCCAGGCACCGGCAACCGGGGCCTGCGGCCCCGGTTGCCGGTGCATGGCTCGTTCGTAGTTCCGCCTTCAGGCGGCGTTCGCCGAACGCCGCCTGAAGGCGGAACTACGAACCAGATGCCGAAAGTGTGGTTCTATTCGGCCTCGGCCGCCATCTCCTTGGAGATGTTGGCGTCGGTGTAGACTTTCTGCACGTCGTCGTGATCGTCCAGCGCTTCCATCATGCGGAAGACCTTCTGGCCGGTTTCCAGGTCCACGTCGCGCGGGGTCTTGGCCAGCTGGACGATGTCCGCGCTGAGGGTCTTGATGTTGTTCTTTTCGAGCGCGTCCTTGACCTGATTGAACGAGGCCGGATCGCAGGTGATCTCGAAAACGTCGTCGGCTTGCTTCAAGTCCTCGGCACCGGCTTCGAGAGCGATGGCCATCAGGCCGTCCTCATCCACGCCCGCCTTTTCGATGGCCAGCAGGCCCTTGCGGTCGAAGAGGAACGCGACATTGCCCGCGCTGCCCATCTTGCCGCCGGTGCGGTCGAAGATCTTGCGGATCTCACCGTTGGTGCGGTTGCGGTTGTCGGTCAGCACTTCGACGAGAATGGCCACGCCGCCTGGTCCATAGCCCTCGTAACTCAGTTCCTCGAACTGGATGCCTTCGGTCTCGCCGGTGCCGCGCTTGACGGCCCGCTCGATGTTGTCCTTGGGCATGCTCACTTCGCGCGCCTTGCCGATGGCGTAGCGCAGCTTGAGGTTGGTTTCCGGGTCGCCGCCGCCGTGGCGCGCGGCGATGATGATGGCCCGGCTCAGCTTGCTCCAGAGCTTGCCGCGCTTGGCGTCCGTGGCCCCCTTCTTGTGCTTGATCGTCGCCCAGTGGGAATGGCCTGACATGGCTCCTCCTTCATAGGTGCGGGGACGGGCGGTTGGGCCGGCGTCCCTCAGCGTTGCTTGAGTTCTTTGTCCAGGAGCTTGAGCTTGCCCTTGATCTCCTCGTAGCGCTCATCGGGCTTGCGTCGCCGCTCCTGTTCGTACAGCTGGACGGATTTCTCCCAGGCGGTGCGGGCGCGCGCTGGTTGCTTCAACTTGAAGTATACGTCCCCGAGGTGGTCCCAGACCACCGGGTCTTCCTCGCCGCCAGCCAGTTTGGCCGCTTTTTCCAGTTGCGCGCGCGCCTCGTCGAGCTGGCCGAGCCGGAACAGCACCCAGCCCAGGCTGTCGATGTAGGCGGCGTTCGCCTCCGCGCCATCGGCGTTGACCGCCTTGCCGCGCTGTTTCTCCGCGACATCCAGTTCGATGGCCCGGCGAATCAGCTTTTCCGCTTCTTCGAGGTTCTTGCCGCGATCGGCCATGATGTAACCGAGGTCGTTGTTCGCCGTGGCGTCGTGCGGGTCGGCGTCCAGGATCAGCCGCAGCTGTTCCTCGGCTCGGTCGTGCTGGTGGGCCGACGTGCAGACGTTCGACAGCGAATAGCGGATGTCGCGCACCTGTTGCGGCCGGTGATACTCTTGCAAGAGTGCCTCGCACTCGGCCAGCGCCTGGTCGTACTTTTCGGCCTGGCGCAGCACTTCGATCTTCAGTCGCTGCACGCCCAGTCGATTGCCCTCGTCGGCGACCTTGACGGCCTCTTCCATCGCGGTCAGCGCTTCGTCCATCTTACCGAGACGCAGCAATGCCGGGGCCATCTTGACGTAGAACAGCACCCGGTTGGTCGCCTGGGCCTTGTTCAAACCCTCCTGGCAGAGCTTCACTACTTCCGCATGTTTCCGCTGGTCGATCAGGGCGTCCAGCAGGCCGCTGTAGACCTCGGCCTCGGTGCGCGGCGTGATGGTCGGCAGGCAGGCGCGGAACAGCCGTTCGGCCGCCGGGGTTTGCTTGGTGCGATAGGCGAGGATAGCCAGGTAACGCAGCGTATCGCGAAAGCGGGGACGCTGGTCGGTCAGTTCAGTCTGCACCAGGGCCAGCAGCGCCTTGACCAGTTCCGGGTCGTCGCGCAGCACCGGCAGCATGGAGCGGGCGCGGGCGGCGGCAGCGGCGGACTTGGTGAAATCGACCACCGCGCCGGGGTTCTCGTCGCCCTCGTCCTTCGGGTCGCGGGCCGCTTTCAACGTCTGGTCGAGCAGATCGAGCACCTTGAGCTGGGTGCCGCGCTCCTTGTGCATCGTGAAGATGGCTCGGTAAACATCCGGCCCCGGATTGCTTTCGACCAGCGTGGCGTAGCGCTTCTCGGCGGCCTCCCACTGTTTCTCGACCGTGTAATGCCGCGCGAGCAGCAGGTGCAGTGGAATGTTGTACGGGTCACGCGCGGCGGCCATTTCCAGACCGGGCAGGACATCGCGGTCACGGCCGAGCTTTTTCAGCACTTCGATGCGCAGCTTGTGGGCCTCGTCGCCCTGCGGCTGAGTCTTCAGATAGTCATCGAGATGCTTGAGGGCTTCCGCCGGCTGGGACTTGGCCACGTAGACCTGGGCCAGATGATAGCTCAGTCGGCCGGCACGCTCCGGGTCGCGCTTCTGGGCTTGCATGAAGGCAGCCACGGCGCGGTCATGCTTGCCAGCCCGCATGCACACTTGGCCCAGCCGTTCGCAGGACTTGGCCGTTTCCTGGTCGAGTTGCTCGGGGCCGTAGGGGCCCATGTCCAGCAGGTGTTCGCGCTTATCGACCAGAATCTTGACCACTGCCTGAAACGCTGTTTCGGCGCGTGCCCAGTCCTGCGCATCCTCGCTGAGCGCGCCCAGGTCGAAGTTCATCTGCACCAGCAGGTCATAGGCTTCGTGGGCGCTGGGGCAGGCGAGGCCCTTTTCGAGCGCCGCCCGTGCATCTTTCGGGCGGCCCAGGTCGCGGAGGTGGCGGGCGTAGATGTACCAGGTTTCGTGGTCGCCGGGTTCGAGCTTCACCACGCGCTCGCAGGCAGCCAGCGCATCCTCGGCGCGGCCGATGGCCAGGTAGAGCGGAATCAGGGCGCGATACGGAGCGACCGACTCGGGGTCCAGTTCGCGGGCGCGCTCGAAGTTGCGCAGCGCTTCGACCAGGCGGTCCTGTCGTTGCGCGGTCAGGGCCTGGCCGTACAGGCGGCGGGCTTCGCGGCGATTGGCCTGTTCTGGCGCTTCGACCTGCTCGGGTTCCAGCAGCGCGGGCGGTTCGTCGCCGTCGGGCTGTGCGCGCAATAAGCCCGCACCAGCCAGCAACACCAGCGCCCACAGGCCGCAGCGCAAGGACATGTGCATCACCCTGAGCCTCCTCTCCCTGGACCGGCCGGCGGCACGGGCGGGCCGCTGCCGGCGGTAATTCCGGATTTTATCCGTACCCAGGCAGAGTTGCCAATGCAAGCGGACTTGCACGTATCCGGGCGAGCGGCGGGCGTAAGCCCGCTGTTGACAGCGGCGGAAACACG
>JAEUIF010001103.1 GCA_016795185.1 Planctomycetia bacterium
GACCTGGCCGTGGGTTGGCTGCGCCAGGGCCAAGCGCCGGCGCTGCCGCCGGGTCCACTCCCCAGCCCGATCGGCCCCTGACAGCGCCGGCCTCCAGCCGGTTCGCTACCGGTACGTCCCCAGGGCGGTAACCAGGTACCGCCAAAGCGATGCCCACCAGGCGACAGAGCGTGGCATTTCTTTCACCTTCGCCTGCCCCTGCGTGGCTCTGCAAATCTTCCACCTCTACATGCAGAACCATGCTGGGCTTGGCGGTGGCAACAGTGGGCTTGGCGGTGGGCTTTGCCTTTTGCTCTTTCAGTTTTTGCACGAGCCAAGCAGGGGCTTCTGCCAAGGGCGTTTCCATTGGCACAAGCCAAGTGTATGTGTTGCCGTTGCGATGGCGTGAAGGCGGGGCAATCACATATCCCCCTTCCCCACGATAATCAATCTTGGCGGTGGCGTCTGCGTTGATCGACATTCCTGGCACATGCTGAAAAAAATACTGCATGCCCCTGCCAGTCTGCACCAAAGGCGTGAGCGGTAGCGGTTCATTCTCTTGTGTCCATTGCGCAAGCGTTTGCTTCCCTACTTCGCCGTCCACATCAAGGACGAATAGATTACTGCCCTTGCCAGTGGCAATGCCGATGTTGGCGGAACTTTTTCGCCACCATTGCATGATAACCTTTTCATCTGCGCTGGCGTCAAGAAAGCCATGCTTGGTAATCGGGTGCTTGCCAATATCTTTTTCTGTGCAGTTGGCTCTGCCACACATGCACTTGCCATCAAGCGTTACGCTGAAACAGGGAAATACTCTCCAGCCCATGCGAGCATAAGCAAGGGCGTGTTCTAACATATTCATTTTTCAATCCTCTTGATAAAACTTAGAACACATCAGGCAGGGGCGTCTGCCTGATGTGTTTTGCTGGGCGTTAGGCGGGGACGACGGTCTCAATGCGTGAGCCACCATTGGCAGTAGGCGCAACGATAAGCGTATAAGGCTTGCCGACAAATTGCGCCAAGTCTACTTCTCCAGTCGCCAGCCCTTGCCCAGTGATGCCAGCAATCATTTTCCCGCAGCTGTTCTTGAGCGTTGGCACATCGCGCGTAATCCGCTTCAATTGCTGACCATTTGCCAGAGCGAAACACCATTCCAAACCATCACCGTAATCGTTTTGGATTTGGGCAAAGCCCTGGAATGTTCCCTTGTATGTGCCGGGCGCAACGCCACCAGTCGTAACATTCAATTTCAAATTCATTGTCATGTGAATTTTCTCTTTCAAAAAAATAAAGCAGGGAACGCTATCCTTGCGCTCCCTGCTCTGGATTGATGCTTCGGCATTCCCTGCTTCAGCGAATGATTATGCGAGGCTCACACGAGCCTCTACCTTATATAGCGTATTGAGATGCCCAAAAGTAAAAGGAAAGCGCGCAACTTTTTCAAAAACTTTTGCTTTGGTAATCTGGGCAATTCTTTCACCGTGAAAGGTTTGCATGCGAAGGCGAGAACGGTACAGCCCCACACACTTCACACACACCTTCACCAGCGCCGCTCACCTTGGCTTTGGCTCTCTGGCTCACCGCCCTGGCTCTGCCGCACGAACGAACTATCTTTTGCCTTTGCATGCTTTCTTCGTTCTTGCGGTGGCTCTTGCTTGTCGCCCTTGGCGGAAGTTACTTCCTTCTTGCGGGCCGCAAATTGATGCCTTCGCCAATTGGTAAGAGCAACTTACTTACTTCGTGCGGTGGCTCACATGATGCCTGACCCTGTCGCCTTCCCAAGCGAGTATCGGTGGCGTGATGCTCATGCCTTGCTCACGCAGTTGCCGACGCCAATAGGCTTCCGCTTCGTTGGCTTCGTGCAGGGCTTCCACTGCCGCTTGCACGGCATTGCCCAACGCCTCATGCTCATGCTTCAGTTCTTGATAGAGGCGTTCACTCAGGCGACATTTCAAATTACTGAACTGTTCATAATGCAGTTGCATGGCTCTGGTCAGCACTTGCTTTTCCGTTTCCAGTTGCTTGCGTTTGGCTCGCTTGTCTTCCCATTGCTCGCCTTGGAGCAGGGCTTTGGCTCTGGTGTCCAAATCGTTTTCGTGGACAGAACCGAGCGCAGCAATTTGCCTGTCAATGGCTTGGCTCTGCTGTTGCAATTCGTCCTGCTTGGCTTGGGCTTCCTTATGCTCTGGATAGTCGTTTAGTTTTCTCATGCCCAGACCTCCTGCATGTGGTATGAGTGTTTCTTGAGCAGACCTTGAAGCCCCCGCAAGGGAATGCGTCGGCATTTCAACACATGAATGTAGGGCAGTTTCCCCGCTTCCATCAAGTCATAGACACTGGCTCTGCTACAGCCCAGCATCGCAGCTGCGTCTGCCACTGAAATAAAGCCCTGGCTAATCATTTCGCCATAGTTGTTTGCTTGCCGTGGGCTAATGCTCTGGCTCATCATATTGCTCTCCTTTGTGTGTGGTGTCTGGCTGTATCGTTTGCGCCAACGCATGCGTTTGCAAATGCCAAAGCAATTGCATGCTTTGGCATACTCTTTCACGAAAAGTA
The DNA here is from genome assembly GCA_016795185.1 of Planctomycetia bacterium. Lineage (GTDB taxonomy): Bacteria > Planctomycetota > Planctomycetia > Gemmatales > Gemmataceae > JAGVLI01. The sequence goes on from JAEUIF010001103.1 coordinate 2,536, forward strand.
TGTAGCGGTGGCTTTCCGGTAGGAGTACCTACCAGTTTGCTTTTGCAATGGCAATTTATATTAGTGTAGCCTTTGCAAGAATTTGATGTGAAGCAAAGATTATACCAAAAGCATCAGGCAAGAAAAATAGCAAGTTGCCCTTGGCTCTGGCTCTTGGCTTGGGAGGTAACACCTCCCAATAAAAAAGCATTTTTGATGCAAAGCGACAAAGGTCATCGTCTCCATTTGCCCACACTAAATCGCCTTGGCTTGGCTCTGGGCTTCAACGGTACAACACGCACCATACACACATCAGGTGATTGCCAGGGCATTGGCTCTTTGCCGAAGCCCCCGCAAGAACGAAGTATCTTGCTTTCGCCAAGGTGATGTGTTTGCTTTTTGGCGTCCGCAAGAACGAAAGAACGAAGAAAGGTAAAGGCTTTTGACAAGGGCGACGTGGCCGCAATTAGCGAACGAACGAAGTATCTAGCTTCTGCCAAGGGCGACGGCATGGGCTTACTTCCTTCATGCGGGGGCGTTGGCAATGCCAAGAGCGTTCGGCTTACTTCCTTCATGCGGTGAGCGGAAAGCAGAAAGCCCCCACCAAGGCGAATGGCAGGGGCTTGAGTGATGGGCGATGTGCGATGTGTGATGTGTGATGTGTGGTGGGGCTGTATCGTTTACGGATTGCCTTTCGTGAGCGTTTGCCTGAGAGCATCAAGCCTTGCGTCCAAGTGTCCGTAATGTTTGTGAATCATTTTCGTATTCGCATGCCCTAGCAGAGCGGCGATATGGGCTTCCGGAGCTCCATTGGCGAGGTGAGATGTAGCGAAAGTATGGCGATAGGAATAGGGCGATACCTTGTCCGTAATGCCAAGGCGTTTGCAAAGATTTCGCAGACTTTGAAACAGTTGCTCTGATGTCCAGGCGTTGCCAAGGACGGTTCGGAACATTGCCCCTGTAGGGTGGGCTTCCGCTTGTTCCTTGCAGATGGCAATCGCCTTGGGCGTGAGCAGGATAAACCTTTGCTTTCCCTTCCGCTTCGTTTTGTGCTGACGGATTCGCCAGAGACCTTGGCTGGCGTCAAAATCTTCGGCAGTAACCTGGCACAGTTCACCAGGGCGACAGCCCACCTCCTTCAGCATGGTCAAGGCTACTCTCAGGGCTTCACTCTGGCTCTCGTCCACCAGGCGTTGGTGGGTTGCTTCACTCACCAGGCATTCGCTACCCCTGGACACTTGCTGGGGACGGCAGAAGCCCTTCAGGCGATGGGCGGAAAACAATTCCTCCTTCACTGCCCAGTTCAGGCAAGCGATGACGATTCGGCATGCCGTCCAAGCAGTGTCATCGCTCCAGGCTTCATGGGCGTCTATCCAGGCTTGTAGATGGGCTTTGCGGATTTCGCTGGCGGGGACATGACCATTCGCCTTGGCAAAGGACAGCAAGTAGATTCTGGCGGTGCGCCGGCTATTCGGGGCGATGGCTTGGGCTTCTGGGCGTTCAAGGTAGGCGGTGGCGATTTCCGAGAGCGTTACGCTGGCGGTGGGCAAGGGCAGGGCGATGCCTTGCTGACGCATCAGGGTTTGCCATGCCTTGTGGGCTTGGGCTTCGTTGTCCTTGCCTTTGGCTAGGCGATGGAGTTTGCCGTTGAGCCGAACATACCAGGCGTCCTTGCTGTTGCGATACCAGGGCTTTGGGACGGACATGATGCATTTCCTTCCGCTGGGGAAAGCGTCGGGAAATTGCCGAGTGCCCTGGAGTGCCCTTTAGTGCCTAGGCGATGGCGTTTTCGCCAGTGTTTATGCGGCACCAGCGGCATCACCCCCTCCCAGAACCAGGAGCGGGTCGGCGGTCGCGGTGTTGGATGGTAATCGAAACTCATGTCGATTCTCGCATGCATGCGAAGCCGCGAGCGGCTACTGGAGTCGCTCAGGCGTGGTCGAACGGGTTCGGCGGAAAGGTAGTGATGTCGTCGCCGGGCACCCACTGCTCCTCGCCATCGCGGAAGATGACGCGAAAGCGCATGCCCTCGCGCGCCTCGACCCGTGCCGGCTGCATGTCGCCGTCGGGATGGCGCGTCAGCACCACGTTGCCTTCCTTGGGCACGCCCGATTCGGTAGCCATCACCACCATCTGGTGCGGTTCCAGCCACATGGCATCGCCGTCATCCCAGACCACGTGACGGATGCGCCCCTCCTCGGCGTCGATGATGCCGGGGAACCAGCGGCCATCGATCCACAGCGCCCAGACGCGCGTACCCTCGCGCAACAGGTCGTCGCGGTCGGCGGATTCAGGCACCAGGTCGTCCAGTTCGCACCAGAAAGCATCGTTGCGCGTCTTTATTTGGTACAGCCGGCCCTGTAGCCCGGCGACTTCGCCCGTGCTCCAGAACGGCATCGACGGACCACGCCCATAGCGGAAAGCCACCCTGGTGCCGATCGGCACCAGGGGCTTCAGGGCATTCTCGCGGCCCTTGCTGCACGGGCAACGGTTGTCCTCGATGATCCAGCCGCACTTGACGCAACGCATGGCCGCCTCCCTCAATTCCGTTCTCGCGATCCGCTGCTGGTAAACCGCAGCGCTCGCGTGCTGTCATCATAATCGATGACGACCTTCTGACCATCCCGAACGTCCCCCTTGAGAATCATTCGTCCGAGGACGGTTTCGATTTCCTTTTGCAGCACGCGCTTCAACGGTCGGGCGCCGTAGGCTGGATCGTGCCCGGTGCGGACCAGGTGCGTCTTGGCCGCGTCGGTCAGCTCCAGGTCGATGTGCCGCTCCTCCAGCCGTTTCCGCAGTCGCTCCAGCTGGATGTCGATGATCTTCTTCAGGTGCTCCTCGCCCAGCGCGTGGAAGACGATGATCTCATCCACCCGGTTGAGAAACTCCGGCCGGAAGTGCTTGCGCATCTCGTCCAGCACCGCGTCCTTCATGTGCTCGAAGCCTGCTCCGGAGAACGAACCCTTGTACTCCAGGATGCGATGGCTGCCGATGTTGCTCGTCATGATGACGATGGTATTCTTGAAGTCCACCGTGCGGCCCTGGCCGTCGGTCAGCCGGCCGTCGTCCAGCAATTGCAGCAGCACGTTAAAGACGTCGTGGTGCGCCTTCTCGATTTCGTCGAACAGCAGCACGCAGTAGGGCCGACGGCGCACCGCCTCCGTGAGCTGTCCGCCTTCCTCGTAGCCGACGTAGCCGGGAGGCGCGCCGAGCAACCGGGCGACGGTGTGTTTCTCCTGGTACTCCGACATGTCGATGCGCACCAGGGCCTTCTCATCGTCGAACAGGAACTCCGCCAGGGCGCGGGCCAGTTCCGTTTTGCCGACACCTGTCGGCCCCAGGAAGATGAACGAGCCGATGGGCCGCTGCGGATCCTTCAACCCGCTGCGAGCGCGCACCACCGCTTCGGCCACTGCCGTGACCGCTTCCTGCTGGCCGATCACCCGCTGATGCAGGATGTCGTCCAGCACCAGCAGCTTGTGCTTCTCGCCTTCGAGCAGCTTGGACACCGGAATGTGCGTCCAACGGCTAACGACCTCGGCAATGTCCTCCTCATCGACTTCTTCCTTGAGCATGCGCGGGCCGACGGCCGTCCGCTCGGTGGCGGCGACGCCTTCCAGCTGGCTGAGTTGCCGCTCCAGCTCGGGCAACTTGCCGTACTTGATCTCGGCGGCTCGGTTTAGATCGTACTGGCGTTCGGCCTGTTCCATCGCCGCCTTGGTCTGCTCGATCTCCTCGCGCAGCTTGCGGACCTTATCGACGTTCTCCTTTTCCTTCTGCCACTGGGCGCGCAGGGCATCACCGGAGGAACGGGCCTCGGCCAGCTCCTTTTCCAGCTTCTGCAAGCGTTCGCGGGAAGCGGGGTCTTTTTCTTTCTTCAAGGCTTCCTTCTCGATCTCCAGCTGCATGACGCGGCGCGAGAGTTCGTCAAGCTCGCTGGGCATGGAATCGATTTCCGTGCGCAGCTTGGCCGCCGCCTCGTCCACGAGGTCGATCGCTTTGTCGGGCAGGAAGCGATCTGCGATGTAGCGGTTCGAGAGCATGGCCGCCGCCACCAAAGCTGCATCCTTGATGCGCACGCCGTGATGGACCTCGTAGCGCTCCTTCAGCCCGCGCAGGATCGAGATGGTGTCTTCCACCGTCGGCTGATCGACCAGCACCGGCTGGAAGCGACGCTCCAGGGCGGCGTCCTTCTCGATGTGCTTGCGATATTCGTCCAGGGTAGTGGCGCCAATACAGTGCAGTTCGCCGCGCGCCAGCATGGGCTTGAGCAGGTTACCGGCATCCATCGCGCCTTCGGCCTTGCCCGCGCCGACCACGGTATGCAGTTCGTCGATGAACAGGATGATCTGCCCATCGGATTCCTGCACTTCTTTGAGCACCGCCTTCAGGCGTTCCTCGAACTCGCCGCGATATTTCGCGCCCGCAATGAGGGCACCCATGTCCAGGGCGACGACGCGACGGTCCTTCAGCCCTTCGGGCACGTCGCCGCGGACGATGCGCTGGGCTAGCCCTTCGACGATGGCGGTCTTGCCGACGCCCGGTTCGCCGATCAGGACGGGGTTGTTCTTGGTGCGACGGGACAGCACCTGGACCACGCGGCGAATCTCCTCGTCGCGGCCGATGACCGGGTCGAGCTTGCCGACCTCGGCCAGCCGGCAGAGGTCGCGGCCGTAGCGTTCAAGCGCCTGGTAAGTGCCTTCCGGGGTAGGCGACGTGACCCGCTGATGCCCGCGCACTTCCCGCAGCGCCGTCATCAACTTGTCGCGTGTCAGTCCGAATTCCTTGAGTATCTTGCCCGCGGGGCCGGTGTCGTCGGTCAGCGCCAGCAGGATATGCTCGGCCGAGATATACTCGTCCTTGAACTGCTTCACCTCCTTCTCCACTTGCTGGGAGAGCAGCAAGCCGAGCCGGCGGGCGACGCTGGGCGGTTCGTGGCCGCCGCTGACGCGCGGCATCTTTTCCAGCTCGCGGTGCAGGCGCAGCTTCAGCGCGTCCAGCGGCACCTCGGCCTTCTGAAGTATGGCGGGGGCCAGCCCGCCTTCCTGGTCAAGCAGGGCCAGCAACAGATGTTCGAGATCGACCTGCTGCTGACCGAAGCGCACGGCAAATTGCTGCGCCCCTTGCAGCGCTTCCTGCACCTTCTCGGTGAAGCGGTTGCTGTCCATGAGTCACTCCCTCGTATGGTGAACGGTTGTTATAGTCCCATTTTGGCAAATCCCGTGCCGGTCGGCATACCAGCCGGCTCCCAGAATTGGATGCGCCGCAACCCAAAAGGACTCGGATTCCGCGCGGAATCGGGCGGCAGCGCCGGGAATGACAGTTGGTCCGTGGCGCAAGCCCGCGCAACCCGCCAACCCGGCCCGATTTCAGTGGAAAATCCGAACGCGGTTCGCCAAAACAATAGGGAATCCCCTCGCCTTCCTTCGCGGGAACCTCCGTTCATGAACTACGAAGCGCGCGATAAGCTAAAAAAATTCATCGCGACCTATGGGGCGGCGGTCTGCAATACGCCCCGCAGTTGCGAAATGTTTCTGTTGACCCAGCTGGCCGACTACCCGGATGAACGCAAGGTGCTGATCGAGGCGCTGCGGCAGGGCGCGGTGGCGAAGTTGCTCGCCAAGGAGGGCGGCCGTTCCTGGGATTCACTGTCCGGTGAACTGGTCGAGCAGCTGCGCTCGGCCGGCGGACTCAGCGATGATGAGGCAAGTTTCGCCATCAATTCCTGGGGCATGGCGCTGGGCAAGCATCCCGATTCGGTCTCCATTCGCAACGAACCCGCACCGCCTCCGCCGCCGGACCTCGATCCGACGATCCGCTCCGAGGACAACCTCAAGATTAAGGCGTTCACACCAATTGTCGCTGTTGGTGGCGCAGCCGGTTCGGCGCTCGGCACGCTGATGCTCGGCATGGTCGTCCTGCTGATCGTGTCGGCCGGCAGTGACATCACGTCGAAGCTGACGAAGATCGACCCGCGCTACAAGGGGGTTACCGAAGCCCAGGCTGCCAACGAGGCGATCACTTTCATCGGTGTCGTGCTGCTGGTGGGAGCCGCGGCGGCATCGGGCGGCCTGGGTGGCGGCCTCGGCTGGCTGGTCGGACGGGGCACGACCAGACCCTGGGTGGGCTTCTGGTCCACGTTCTCGGCGGGGTTTCTCGCTTCGGCAGTGGCCACGCGCTTATGTCCGTGTTTTGGGACCGTGCTCGTCGCCTTCCTTGCCACTTTCGGAGCGGCACTCAGTTCCGCCTACGGCATGGGTAGCCGGTAGCGGCGCGCCACGGATCAGGGAGTCGTGCTCGGCTTCTAAATTGAGTCGGGCGGCTGCTTCTAGTGCCTCCTGGATGGGAGGGGTGCGGTAAATGGCTGGCCGCTCCAGAAAGCGGCGCAGCACCGCGCCGCGTCCCGGTCGGTACGCCGAGTCGGGCACCCAGGCATACTCGCGGCGAATGGCTGCGGCATAGACGAGGTATCGTTCGGCGGGTGCTCCCAGGATCGCCAGGTCCGCGTCGAGCAAAATCTGCCCGTCGATGTCTTCCGACCCGGCACTGTGCGTTTTCGTCAACAGAATCAATTCCGCGACGCGCTCGCCGAGCGGTTTCGGCACACCGAGTTGATCCAGCACCTCCCGCGCGAGCGCTGCGCTGCGCTCCTCGTTGTCGGCGGCTCGCGCGTCGTAGACCGCATCGTGGAACCATGCCGCGAGCAGTACCGCCCGTAGGTTATGGGCCAGCGGCGCGAGACGGTCGATGGTCTCCAGCACGTGTCGCAGGTGATTCAGATTGTGATAGTGTCGGTCGCGATGGGAGTAGCGCGCGGCGAGATCGTCGAAGGCACGCCGCGCTTCAGCGGAGTTCGCGCCCAGACTGGCAACCAGGCGGTCCCAGCGTGCGCGCAGCCAGTCGCTGGTGGGCGCGGCCATTTCAGACGATGAACGCGCGGCGATACAACTCGAAGGCGGCGTCCCAGGCTTCCTTGGGGTTGCAGAATTCCGGCGGCGTGGCGCTGAGGTCGGGACCGTCGGCTGCTTCCCTGACCGCCGCCGCGTAGTGCGTGCTGTCGTCTGCGCGCAGCACGACGAAACCCGGACGGAGATTCGGCGCGGTCAGCTTGTAGGCCAGGTCGCCGGCCGCTTCCGCCTTGCCCTGCCGCTGCTTGAACCAGGTTGGCACCACCAGTGACATGGTCGTTCCCTCAAACTCGCCGTCGTGTGGACGGTGCTAAGCCTTGTTCGGCGCGATGGCGCGTTCGATGCTGCTACGCACGTCCCGCACCATCATCAGGAAGCCCGCCAGCACCACGGCGAACAGCACGAACTGCGCCACGGTATAGATCACGTTCAGGGCGCTGCGCGAGTTCTCGTCGGCCGTCAGCCCCAGCACATAGGCCGTACCGCCGAACAGCATGTACAAGAACAGCCCGATGACGGGCGAAGCCGCGAAGAACAGCAGATAGTAAAGCAGGTGCTGCGCCAGTCGGCGGTTCTCGAAGATGCGGGCCACGCCGCGCATGAAGAACAGGTACAGCAATCCGCCGGCAACCAGCAAAATCAGTGAGGTGAAGTACGCCATGCCGCGCACCACTGTCATGAAGCCCATCATCGAGGCCCGCTCGCGCTGGATGCCTGGGTCTTCCAGGGCGAACGACAGAAAGACGGCCAGCATGGCCGCGAGGATCGCCAGGAAAATCGCGCCGGCAGCGCATAGGGCGAGGTTGCGCAGCTTGCCGACCTGCGGCACCAGGCAGCACAAGCCGCAGCCCAGCAGGCAGCCCAGCAAGCCCAGGATCGTGATCGGAATACCGATCAGCAGCAGGATTTTGAGCAGGTACGGTTCGGGCTGGATCATCAGGACCAGCAACCGCATCAGCACCAGCGTGACGAAGACCAGCATGGAAGCGGCGGGCAGCAGGCTCATGCCGAGCCGGACCTTGTGCCAGCCCGGCGCGAGCCGCACCATGTCGGCCGACATCGGCTGGACCTTCTGCCAGTCGTATTGCTGCGTCCCATCCGGTGGGGGAGCCGCACCGACCAGCCAGGGCCATTCCGGCCCGTGCTTGGGCTGCGTGCCGGCCTGCTGCCAGGGTGGGGCCGGGCCGTCGTAGCCGGCATCGCCCGCAAAGGGATTAGCCGCTGCCGACGACCGGGGCGGGGCGGATGGGCGGGGCGGCGGCGCGGCGGGAGCTGTGGCCACGGCTGCGATGTTCGGTGCCTGAAACATGGATGCGCAAAATGGACAGCGCATCGGCTGGCCGGCAAACTGTTCGGCAATCGACAGCATTTTGCGGCACTTCGGACACATGCAATTCATGGACATGCCGCTTCCCCTCTCCCCTGTTGCTCCGGGCTATTCGACCGGCCCTGCTCGCCGGTGTCAATGATGATTTGTCGTCGATGCGGCGCGAAAGTTCCCAGCCTGGCAAGCTTTTCGGGTCTGCCGGGAATGAGCCGCGCCGACTGGTGCGACCACTTCATTGATATGCTAACCCCGCGGCGGCTTCCAGTCATCGTTATCCGAATTGCAGCTGCCAGCCCGACAGGCTTCGCCGGAAGGAATGTACTCATGCCCGACCCCTGCTGGACCGCCGCCCGCCAGGCCATGCTGCTCGATCCGAACGCCATCAACCTGAACACCGGATCTTTCGGGCCGCTGCCACGCTGCGTGTTCGAGCGCGTCACGGAACTGCGCCGGCGGCTGGCCGAGGAGCCGATGGATTTTCTGCTGCGTGATTTCCCCGCGCTGCTGGCCCCGGCCCGACAGCGGTTGGCGGACTTTCTGCGTGCCGATCCGCGCCGGCTGGCCTTCACCGCGAACGTGACCGCCGGCATCAATCTGGTCGCCGCCAGCCTGCGCCTTGCTTCTCCTGGCGAACTGCTGCTGAGCGACCACGAATACGGAGCGATGGTCTGGTGCTGGGAACGCGCTGCCCAGCGACTGGGGTTGACGATTCGCACTTTTCCGCTGCCACACGATGCTCAGTCCGCCGAGGAGATCGCCGCCGCCGCGCGGGCCGCGTTCACTGCGCGCACCCGCTTGCTCTTCTTCAGCCATGTCGTGTCCTCGACCGGCCTGGTGCTGCCCGCGCGCGAACTCTGCGCGGCGGCCCGCGAACGCGGCATCCTCACCGCCGTGGACGGCGCGCACGCGGCGGCCATGCTGCCGGTGGACCTCGACGCTGTCGGCGCGGACTTCTATGCGGGAAATTGTCATAAATGGTTGCTGGCACCAACGGGCAGCGGCTTCCTGTACTTCGGCCCAGGCGCTACAGAACGGGTGCAGCCCATGCAAACCAGCTGGGGCTGGCACTACGCCTCAAGCACGGCGGATGAACCCGACGAGTACGGTTCCACGCCGCGCCTGCGCTCGTTCGAGTTCGAGGGCACGCGCGACCCGTGCCCCTGGCTTAGTGTGCCGACCGCCATCGATTTTCAGCAAAAGCTCGGCTGGGAGAATGTGCGCCAACGCATCGCCGAGTTGGCGCAATTTGTCCGCCAACGAATGGGGCAGGAAGGGAGTTTACGGCTGGCGACTCCGTCAACAAAAGGCCTGCACGGCGCTTTGACCGCCTTCGAGTTGCCGCCGCGCTTGCAACCCAAGGCAGTCCGCGACGCGCTCTGGCATAAATTCCGCATCGAAGCACCGATTATCGAACGGGCAGATCGGCTGCTCATCCGCGTTTCGACGCACTTCTACAACACCGAGGCGGAAGTCGATGCGCTGGCAGCCGCGCTGCGGGTGATACTCGCGGACTAGCCAACGCTACCACCCCAGCGACTTCCGCAACGTTTCCAGGCCGCCGGACAAGGCAGCCTGGTCACTGGGATACACTTCGTCGCACAGAATGGGCTTGCCGTTAATGGTCTGCTTGATGCGCACCGCATGCTTGCCCTTGGCGGGCACGGGCGTCAACAGGTACTGCGGTTCGTCGTCGAAGATGACCGCCCACGACTGGCCGTCGTAGTGCGGCTTCAAGCTGCCCTGGCGCAGCGTCAGCCAGTCGGGGGGCGAGAGGGTGGCGGTGGTCATCGCAGCGTCCCCTTTATTCCGGCAGCGGTTTGCCCTTGGTTTCCGGAGCGAACGGCAAGGCGATCAGACCAATCAGGAAGAACCCGCACATGGTCACACCCGTCAACCGCCAGGCGTGGATCAACTGCTCGGAATTGGGCGTGCTCGTGCCGGTGAAGACGTCCTTGATGAGGTAGCCCATCGTGAACGGCCCGATGGCGGCGACGAACCGGCCTACGTTATAGCAGAACGAGGTACCGGTGCTGCGCAACCGCGTCGGGAACAATTCGGGGAAGTAGATGGCATAACCGCCGAACAGCATCAGTTGGCAGAAGCCCATGCCCGGGATCATCCAGAACACGTCGTAGAAATCGTTCAGGAACCAGAAGGTGCCCGCCGTGCTGAAGATGGCCAGGATGAATGCGATCAGGAAGGCCGGCTTGCGGCCGATGTGGTGCGTGATCCGGCTGAAGGCGTAGATGCCGAAGAACCCGCCTATGTTTTGCAACAGCGAGACATACCCCACCAGGCGCGTCAGTTTGCCGCCGATCTCCTCCGGCGGCAACCCCTGCGCTTCGTAGTGCTGGCGGAAAATGGTGCGGACGAAATCGAAGCTAAAGAAACCGATGCCCCACAGACCGACCACGCCCGCAAAGGCCAGCAGCAAACCGACAATGGCATTCTTGCGCCAGCGCGGGTCGCCGAACAACTCGCGCAGCGAACCGGCGTTCTTGATCGAGCCATCGGCCACCGATTGCTGCCAGCGTTCGGGTTCCTTCAAACGGGCACGAATGAGAATGGCGAGCAGTGCCGGCAACGCACCGATGACGAACATGACGCGCCACGCCGAGAAGCCGAGCCGGCCTTCGCCCTCGGCGATGCCCAGGGCGATATTCGTCAGAGCCGCGCCGATGTTGCCCACGGCGGACAGCGCTTGCAGCCAACCCAGTGCATGCGGCCGGGCGCGATCGGGCATCACTTCCGCGACCAAGGCCACGCCGACGGCGAACTCCCCGCCGACGCCCAGTCCAGTGAGGAACCGCCACAGGGCGAAGTCCCAGAACCCCTGCGAGAGGGAACTCAAGCCGGTGAAAATCGAGTACAGCAGGATGGTCATCATCATGACCTTCGCCCGGCCGATCTTGTCGCCGAGGATGCCGAAGACCAGGCCGCCCATTGCCCAGCCCATGATGAAGATCGAGGTGGCGTATGCACCGTACTGGTCCACGAGCGGGTCGTTGGGCGACACGCCCAGCAGTTCGGTCATGGCGGGCTTGCGGCCCAGGTTGAACAGCTGCTGGTCAAAAGTGTCAAAAAGCCAGCCGAGGGCCGCCACCATCAGCACGAACCAGTGGTAACGAGTGAGGCCGGCCCACCACGGCCGGCGGTCGAGCGGATCGGCTGGAGTGGTGACAGGTTCTATCGAGTGCATGACACCTCGGGGGGAGAGCAAGCGGGCATAATCGCTACGGCCGGTAATAGTGGATACCTATAGCGAGTCCAACGGGGACATGCCAGCATTTCCCCAGGGACCGCCAATTTTGTACAATAGCGGTTTCTTTTTCGGAGCGCGCCCGGCGCGCCCGAACCGCAGGGCGTCTCAACATGGGCACAGAGGCAGTCTCCAGTATCGGCTTTCTCGGGGCGGGCAAGATGGCGACGGCGCTGGCCCACGCCTGGCTGACCGCCGGCCTGGCACGCGAGGTCCATGCCAGCGATCCAGTGCCGCAGGCCCGCGCTGCCTTCCAGGCACAGACGGGCATAGCCGCCGGCGAGAGCAACCGCGACGTTGTGGAGCGCGCGGACGTGCTGGTCCTGGCGGTCAAACCGCAGACGATGGCTGCCCTATTGGCGGAAATCAGCCCCCATCTCGAACATCGGCACCTGATTATCTCCATTGCCGCCGGTCTGCCGCTCCGGCAACTGGCCGCCGGCCTGGGACCGTCCACCCGCCTGGTGCGGGTCATGCCCAATACGCCGTGCCTGGTCGGCGCGAGCGCGTCGGGCTACGCGCCGGCCGAGACCGCCACGCCGGCCGACGTCGCGCTGGTGGATCGGCTGCTGAACGCCGTCGGTACGGCCTATCGCTTGCCGGAGCACCTGCTGGACGCCGTGACGGGCTTGAGCGGCAGCGGGCCGGCGTTCGTCTACGTCATTATCGAGGCGCTGAGCGACGGCGGCGTGCGTATGGGGTTGCCGCGCGATGTCGCGACCGCGCTGGCGGCACAAACGGTGCTCGGCTCGGCCAAGATGGTGCTGGAAACGAAAGAACACCCTGGCACGCTCAAGGACATGGTGGCGAGCCCTGCCGGCACGACCATCGCGGGCCTGCACGCCCTGGAACGCGGTGGCCTGCGCGCCGCCCTGATGGACGCCGTCGAAGCCGCTACGCTACGCTCCGTGGAACTGGGCAAGAAGTGAAACACTAACCTCAGCGTTACGGACCAAACTCTCGTAGGGTCCGCTGTGCGGACCATGACGTGCTGGTTCTTGCTGTCGTTCGGTGGTCCGCACAGCGGACCCTACGAGGTCAGTCCTGGGCAAGAAGTGATTCCTGAAGCACACAGTCATCTCATGAACGCCGCGCTCGAAAGCGAATCGGTCCTCATTTTCGACTTTGGCTCCCAGTACAGCCAGCTGATTGCCCGGCGGGTGCGGGAGCAAAACGTCTTCTGCCAGATCGTCCGGCACGATCTACCCGCGAAACGCATCGCCGAATTGAAGCCGCGCGGGCTGATCCTGTCGGGCGGCCCGGCGAGCGTCTACGAAGAGAAAGCGCCGCGCTGCGACCCCGCCATCCTCGACCTCGGCGTGCCGATCCTCGGCATCTGCTACGGGATGCAACTAGGCTGCCATCTGCTGGGCAGCCCCGTGAAGTCGTCGCCGACCCGCGAGTATGGCCGCGCCCAGGTGCATATTTCGCAGGAAGATGGGCTCTTCTTCGGTGTGCCGAAGGAGACCACGGTCTGGATGAGCCACGGCGACCAGGTTCATCAGCTGAACGGCGACTTCGTGCCGCTGGCCGCGACGGGCACCTGCCCCGTGGCGGCCGTCAAGCACCGCAACCGGCCGTTCTTCGGCTTGCAGTTCCATCCGGAAGTCAGCCATACGCCGCACGGCGCGCAAATTCTGCGGAACTTCCTGTACGACGTCTGCGGCTGCCAGGGGTTGTGGAAGCTCGAATCGTTCATCGAACGCACGGTGGCGGACCTGAAGCAGCGCGTCGGCAACGCGCGCGTCATCTGCGGGCTATCGGGCGGCGTCGATTCCTCGGTGACGGCGGCGCTGCTGCTGCGTGCCATCGGCCCACAGATGGCCTGCATCTTCGTCGATAACGGCCTGCTGCGTCAGGGTGAGAACGAGGCCGTGCGAGCGACCTTCCGCGATCACTTCCACGCGGATTTGCACGTCGTCGATGCGCGCGACCGTTTTCTCGATGCTCTCGCGGGCGTCAGCGACCCGCAGCAAAAGCGCAAGATCATCGGCCACGTCTTCATCGATGTCTTCAAGGACGAAGCGCGGCACATCGAGAACGCCCGCTTTCTGGCCCAGGGCACGCTCTACCCGGACGTGATCGAAAGCGGCGCGTCCGCCGACGGGCCGGCGGCGACCATCAAGACGCACCACAACGTCGGCGGTCTGCCGGCGGAACTGGGCTTCGAGCTAATTGAACCCCTGAAGGATTTGTTCAAGGATGAGGTCCGCCGTCTCGGCCTGGAACTGGGGCTGCCGGAATCGATCGTCTGGCGGCATCCGTTTCCCGGACCCGGCCTGGCGGTGCGCTGCCTGGGGCCGGTCAGCGCGCCGCGTCTGGAAACACTGCGCCACGCGGACGCCATTTTCCTGGAGGAACTGGAGAAAGCTGGGCTGTCGCGGCAAACGGCGCAAGCCTTCGCAGTGCTGCTGCCGGTGCAATCGGTAGGTGTGATGGGCGACGGGCGAACTTACGAGAACGCCATCGCCCTGCGGGCGGTGCAGACCGACGACTTCATGACCGCCGACTGGTCCCACCTGCCGTATGAGTTGCTGGCGCAAGCTTCGACGCGCATCATCAACTGCGTGGCAGGCGTCAACCGGGTGGTTTACGATATCAGCAGCAAGCCGCCGGCGACGATTGAGTGGGAATGACGAAATCGCCCCATGCTGAATATCGACACCAGCTCCGCAATTGCCCTGGTTTCCGAGAATTCACCCGAACGACACAGCTTGCGATCGTACATTCAACTTCGAGGCGGTCTGATGGTGATGACGGAGACCGCGCTGACCGAATTCAACGATATCGTGCGTCTCATCGCCGGCTCGCGGGAGTTCGCTCGCGCCCAACGGTTCCTCAGTCGCGTCCTCGCAATCCTGGACGACCCTTCAGTTCGCGCGCTAAACCTGCGACCGACGAAGAACCTCGAAGCGTCGGATATAATCATCCTTGGCACGGGCGACCGCCTGAAAATCGTGACAGTGACTGCGGACGCGCGGGCAGTCAGAGCCTGCAAGGCCCAGGGCGTGGACGTTCAAGTGCATGAACATAGACCGGTCCCCTTGAAGGGGGTGTGACGATGATCCTGCGTATCAAGTCGGACATTCCCGCGCACCTTCAGCCGACATGCCAAATGCTGATGGCGGCTTTTCCCAAGGGCATTCCTGCGGCCGCCTATCGTCCACTCCTTGCTTTGCTGGTCGAGCACATGTCGCTCAGGGCGATTGCGAAGGTGATGGAACTAATGGCTGTCAAAGGCTATGACGCTGCTTATCACGATGCGCTGGGGGCTGCAAACCCACGGGACGACGCACAGCCGACTGCCGAGGAAATCGAACAAGTGCGGCACATGCTCTTGCCGCACGGATTTGAAACCTGGATGGCTAGCGAGTAACGAGAAGACACGATGCGATTCACGAAAATGCACGGCTGCGGTAACGACTACGTCTACGTCGATTGCTTTGCACAGCCCATGCCGCAAGACCCGCCGGCGCTGAGCCGCGCCGTCAGCGACCGCAACTTTGGCATTGGCTCCGACGGGCTGATCCTTATCTGTCCGTCGGACAAGGCCGACGCCCGGATGCGCATGTACAACAGCGACGGCAGCGAGTCCGAGATGTGCGGCAATGGCGTCCGCTGCATCGCCAAATACGTTTACGACCACGGCATCGCCCGCAAGCCGCAAATCAAATTGGAAACCGGACGCGGCATCCTGACGCTGATTCCCGAAGTTGACGGCGGCAAGGTGGCGCGGGTGCGCGTCGACATGGGCGAGCCGATCCTGAAGTCGGACCTCATTCCGACCACACTGCCGGGCGACCCGCCGCGGGATGTGGCACTCACGGTCGGCGATAGCCAGCTGCCCGTGACCTGCGTGTCGATGGGCAATCCGCACTGCATCCAGTTCGTGGATGAGATCACGGATGCACTCGTCCAGGTCATCGGCCCGAAAATCGAGAAGCACCCGGCTTTTCCGCGTCGCACGAATGTCGAGTTCGTGAAGGTCAACCAGCGCGACGACGTCCACATGCGCGTCTGGGAGCGCGGTTCCGGAGAAACGCTGGCCTGTGGCACCGGGGCCTGCGCCGTCGCGGTGGCCGGCGTATTGACCCGCCGGCTGGATCGGCGCGTGACCGTCCATTTGCGCGGCGGGGACTTGCTGCTGGAGTGGTCCGAGCAGGATAATCATGTGTACATGACCGGGCCGGCGGTCGAGGTGTTTTCCGGAGACTGGCCCGCATGACCCCCGCACCCGGCGTCAGTTGCCCTTGCACTCGAAGCGAGTTGCCGCTATGAACCCCGCTCCCATGCAATCGACAGAATCGGTGGCGTACCTGGAACCCGTCCGCCCCGACATGAACTGGTGGGTGCGCGGCACCTTGCTGGGGATGGCCCTGGGCTTCACCATCGTCTTCGGCATTGCGCTGCGGCTCAATCCGTACCGCGAGGACGGTTCGGCCCTGCGCGGTGAAACGCATCGCCAGCTGGGATTGCCGCCCTGCACGTTCAAGGTGATGGCAGGGTTACCCTGTCCCTCGTGCGGGATGACGACGAGCTTTTCGCTGCTGGTGCGCGGCGACTTGTGGAATTCACTGCGAGCCAACGCCGTCGGCACCATGCTCGCCCTGGGCGGGCTGGCCTTCGTGCCCTGGAGCCTGGCCAGCGTGGTTTGCAAGCGGCCCTTGCTCATCACGTCGATGGAGAAGGCGCTGATCGTCGTCGTGCTGGCGTTTCTGGTGCTGATGCTGCTGCGCTGGTCCGTCGTGCTGCTGCTCTACTACGGCGGCGGCGTGCAACTATTTTGACGCCCGCGGCGGAGTCCGTGGGCCGGGATGGCCGGTGATGCGGGCGGATGCGCCTGCCGTCGGCCGCCAAGGTAATCGGCTCACGGAGGATGAGACATGGCAGTCACGTCGCGTCGCTGGCAACTGGTCGGCCTGATCCTCGCCACCCTGGCCTGCATGGCCTGCAACCCGTTGACCGCCACCTATTTCCTGTTCGTCGGGATGGACCCCAAGTTCGACCCGAAGTTCAAGCTGGCCGGCAACGACAAGAAGAAGCCCACCAAGGTGGTCGTGCTGACCTCGACGCCGCAGCTGGAACTGCGTCCCGAACTGATCGGCGCGGAACGCGAACTGGCGACCTTGTTCGCGCAGATTCTCCAGCAAGGCTGCGAGAAGAACAAGGAAAGCATCATGATCGCCTCGCCCACGAAGGTCCAGAAGTTCAAGGACGATCATCCGAGCTGGCAATCGCTGAGCCTGGAAGAGATCGGCAAAAAGCTCGAAACCGACTTCATCGTCGAGCTGGAAATCCGCGAGATGTCGCTGTACGAAGCCGGCAGCCAGAACACCTTCTTCAAGGGCCGGACGGCGATTTCCGTTACCGTGGCCGATGTCCGCGAGCCCGGCAAGAACCCGGTATTCAGCGAGGAATACACGGGCGAGTTTCCCCGCTCGCAGGGGCCGCGCCTGGTCACGGATACCAATCCGCAGAAGTTCCGCCGCGAGTTCCTGACGCGCGTGGCCGCCGAGTTGACCTGGCTGTTCACCGCCCATCCAACGCAGGACCAGTACAACTGTGAATGATAGGAGTCGGGCGTGTCCGAGCCACTGACGATCCGCTGCCGTGAGAACGGGCCGCTCGTGGTCAAGCCGCCGGTGCGGGTCGTCGATCATCTGGGAAATGAATTTCCACTGCCGACCGGCAAGGAACTGATCGCACTCTGCCGCTGTGGACGGTCGGGGACGAAGCCGTTTTGCGATGGTGCGCACCGGCAGGCAGGCTTTCAGGCGGCGGCTCGGGCGACGCCGCCCGGAGAATGAAATTCGCGAAACCGCCAGCGAGGGCAAACTCGCTGGCGGTTTCGCGCGTTCTGGCAACCACGCTCAACCACCCAGCCACCGGCGCAGGCCCATGAACGTGCCGCGCGTCTTGGTCGGGCCGGGTTTGGCCCCCTCGGACTTGGCGTTTTTCGACGGCGCGGCTTGCGGTTCGCGGTCGGCCGTCTCCTGATTGAGTCGGTCGAGGTCTCGCCGTATCTCCTCGCGCAGCAACTCCAACTGCACGCGCCGTTCCGCGAGCAGCGCTTTTTCACGGGTGACGGGTAGCGCTCCGCCCGCCCGCATCTGGATCTTCAGCAAGTCTTCGTTCAGACACTGGCGATCCGCGCGGATCATGCCGCGCACGGTTTCCAGCACCAGCGCGCCATTCTCGAAGTCGATCGG